>CAINSH010000055.1 GCA_903852955.1 uncultured Actinomycetes bacterium
CTCGCGAATTTGTGCTTTATGTAAAAAATGAAAAAGCGGTACTCGCACCCGGCGAGCACCGCTTCTCATTAAAACGAAAAGCTGGAACCGATTTATTTATTTAGTCTAAATGCCACACTTCTGCCATGCTCATGAGATTGCCATTGCTATCTGCAAGATTAACAATTACATCTTCAAACCACTTAGACCATTTAGCATTGGCTTCAGAGTCAGCCATCTTTGCAAAGACATCTGAAACCTTTCCATCGACTTCAAAATAACCCACAACAGTTAGCCCACGGCGAAAGAGTGAATAATTCTTGAAACCTGCAGCTTTGATATCGGCTACCAATTCTGGCCAGATCTCATCATGGCGTTTCTTGTATTCAGCCTCTTTGCCTTCGTAAATATCGAATGTAAAACACATGCGCTCCATATTGCTTTGTCCTTTCTCAAAATTAGTTCTTGACATCGGCAACTCTTATCTTTACGGTGTGAAGAGTAGAGGCATCCGTGCGATTGGGGTAGGGCTTTGGGAAAAATAAGAGTTGGCGTAATTGGTGCTGGAAGTTGGGCAGTTGCATCCCATCTACCGAATTTGGCTAAGAATAAAGATGTTGAATTTGTAGGAATATCCCGAAAAGGCCCAGAGCTCCTCAATAAAATCAAAGACCAGTACGGCTTTCAGGTCGCCTCAGAGGATTATCGCGATATTTTGAATGCCGGAATAGACCTATGTGTCATTGGTAGCCCAACTGCATTTCACCACGAACATGCAAAAGCAGCGCTAGAAGCGGGTGCGCACGTTATGTGCGAAAAGCCGGTAACGATTCACGCAACGCAAGCGTGGGATTTAGTTTCAACTGCTGATCGCATGAAGAAAAATCTTGTAGTTTCTTTTGGCTGGAATTACTTGCCTATGATCCAAAAAGCGAAAGCTCTGATGGATGAGCGCGGAATCGGAAATCTTGAACATATGACTGTTCATATGTCATCGCAGACTCGCGAACTATTGTCGAACACAGGCGCATACCCAGCAGCTGCCCCAGAATCTTTACCAGAACAAAAAACATGGACAGATAAGAACCTTTCAGGTGGCGGTTATGCGCAAGCACAACTGACACATGCACTTGGAATGGCACTGTGGCTAACTGGTGCACGCGTGCAATCTGGTTTTGCAATGATGAGCGCACCAATGAATGCCCCCGTTGAATTACATGATGCTATTACTTACAAATTTGATAATGGTGCAATTGGTGTTGTATCTGGTGGATCTGCACATGTTGAAGCCCATCGCAAAACTCATGCTCTTGAAGTTCGCGCTATCGGAGATAAAGGACAAATCCTTGTCGATATCGAACGTGCAGCAGTGTGGCTCTACAGCGAAGGCAAGAATGAATTCCTAACTCTCAAAGAAGATGAGGGTTACTACAACTGCGATGGCCCAATCGAAGCGATTATTTCTGCAGCGCGCGGTGAAGAATTTATAAACCAATCACCTGGCGAATTAGGTGCCCGCACAGTTGAA
>CAINSH010000056.1 GCA_903852955.1 uncultured Actinomycetes bacterium
CAACTAACAGTGCATCGCATTTAACTGTGCTCTTTGAGTGATGCGCTCCTTCTTGAACTTGGACAAGACCACGGTAAGAAGTGCGCCCACCATTTCGGGCTACAGATTTAGAAATGACTGAAGATGATGTATATGGAGCAGCGTGAACCATCTTTGCGCCTGAGTCCTGATGCTGACCTTCTCCAGCAAATGCAAGTGAAAGTGTCTCGCCCTTTGCATGTGGCCCCATCAAAAATATTGCTGGATACTTCATAGTTACTTTGGAGCCGATATTTCCATCAACCCACTCCATGGTTGCGCCTTCTGCACATGTAGCGCGCTTAGTAACTAGGTTGTAAACGTTGTTAGACCAATTTTGAATTGTTGTATAGCGAACACGTGCACCTTTTTTGACAATAATCTCAACAACAGCTGAGTGCAAAGAATCTGATTTATAGATTGGTGCTGTGCAACCCTCTACATAATGAATATATGAATCTTCATCAGCAATGATTAAGGTACGTTCGAACTGACCCATATTCTCGGTATTGATACGGAAATATGCTTGCAATGGGATATCGACATGGACTCCCTTTGGTACATAGATAAATGAACCACCTGACCAGACTGAAGTATTCAATGCCGCAAACTTGTTATCTCCAACAGGAATAACTGAACCGAAATACTCTTTAAATAGCTCTGGGTGCTGCTTAAGTCCACTGTCTGTGTCTAAGAAGATTACGCCTTGTTTTTCAAGATCCTCGCGGATTGAGTGATAAACAACTTCGGACTCATATTGCGCTGCGACACCTGAAACTAAGCGCTGCTTTTCGGCTTCTGGAATACCTAAACGATCATAAGTATTTTTGATTTCTTCGGGAAGGTCATCCCAAGTTGCTGCCTGCTTTTCTGTAGATCGAACAAAATACTTGATTGTGTCGAAGAAAATGCCTGAGAGATCTGAACCCCAGTTTGGCATTGGCTTTTTCTCAAATAGTGATAGACCCTTAAGGCGCAGATCAAGCATCCACTGTGGTTCGGATTTCTTCGATGAGATGTCGCGAACTACATCTTCATTTAGCCCACGTTTAGCATTTGTTCCAACGTCACTTTTATCAGACCAACCATATTCATAGTTTCCGATACCTTCGAGTTCTGGATGTGCGATTGTCATGCACGTACCTTTCGCTTTGTAGTGGTTGTGATCGTTGGAATAAATGTTGTACAGACTCCATCGCCATGAGCGATTGTGGCTAAACGTTGCACATGCGTGCCGAGTAAACGTGATAGCGCTTCAGTTTCAGCTTCGCACAGTTGTGGGAATTCTGAAGCAACGTGAGCTATCGGACAGTGGTGCTGGCAAAGTTCTTCACCCATTGGCTTTTTATGAATACTTGCCGCATATCCTTGTTCGCTGAGAAAATCGGCAACGGCTTGGGATTTGTTACTTTTTTTAGAAATAGCGACAGTAGCTTTTCGCTCGATATCTTCAGCTCGCGATTGAGCAAAGTTGGAAACCAACTCTTCGCCAGATTGTGTTGCCATAAATTTTAGAGCCGCTACTGCTAAGTCATCATAGGAATGTTCAAACTGCTCGCGTCCCTTATCGCTCATGATGAAAACCTTTGAAGGACGTCCGCGTCCACGTATTAATGCTGAATGCGGTTCGCGGGCTTCAAGTACTCCATCGGCTACAAGCAGATCTAGATGGCGGCGAATTCCAGCTGCGGTTAGACCTAACCGTTTACCAAGAACAGCTGCGGTAGAGGGGCCATTTTCTAGAATTGAGCGGGCTACAAGATCGCGGGTGCGTGAGTCATCGCCGCCACCCATGTTTGCGCTTCCGAGCATTTTCACAACACTATTGTGTCGTAATTCGACACCTTCAGCCACTCGGCCCGCCTGAACCCGCTTCGGCCATAGGGTTGGGGCATGGCAATTAAGCGTGCAGCCCGAATTCTCTCCCCATTGAGCTTGGCCCTCTTGATTTCCCAGGCGGCAATTGTCGTGACAGGTGGTGCGGTTCGGTTAACAGGTTCTGGACTTGGTTGCCCAACGTGGCCCGAGTGCACACCTGGTTCATATGTACCAATTAAAAATCAAGCCGAAGGCGCCCTGCACTCTTGGATTGAATTTGCTAATCGACTTCTAACTTTTGTCATGGTGGCGATTGCAATTGCAACTTTGATCGCGGTGCTAAAAGCCGGCCGAAAAGATCTGCGGTTACTTGCGCTGGGGCAATTTCTTGGAATATTTGGACAGGGAGTAGTTGGTGGAATTACGGTCCTTACAAATCTGAATCCGATTGCGGTAGCAAGTCATTTCTTGCTTTCAACAATTCTTATCGCAGCGGCAACTTCATTGCATTCAAGGCGCAAAGCACCAGCAATTAAGACAAATATACGAGGAAACCTTAATAATTATTCCAAGCTACACATAATGTGGACTTCGATTGTGATAATTCTTGGCACTGTCGTTACTGGTGCTGGACCGCATGCGGGAGATATCAACGCACCTCGATTGCACATACGAATCCAAGATGCCGCAATCTTGCATGGTTTTGCCGTAGTAATTCTGATTGCTGTCTCAATTCTTTTCTACTTACGAAAAGATATTTCAGCACACACCAAGAAACGTTTAGCGATTTTTCTAATGATTTCCTTGGCACAAGGTGGGATCGGGTATATCCAATATCTACAAGGTGTTCCTGAATTACTCGTAGCAACTCACTTACTTGGTTCTACTTTGGTTTGGATTTCGGCGTGGCAAATCTGGCTATCTATTCAACGCAAAGAAATGGAAAAATCCATATGAGTTCAATGACTGGTTGGTCAGATTTAGATGATCGTGCTGTAGCTCATGCCCGAGCACTTGCTGCAGATGCGGTCCAAAAAGTTGGAAACGGGCATCCAGGCACTGCAATGTCATTGGCTCCTGTTGCTTACAATCTTTTTCAGCGACATTTAGTTCATGATCCTTCCGATCCACATTGGCTAGGCCGAGATCGCTTCGTCCTCTCGTGCGGACACTCTTCATTGACTCTCTACATTCAACTTTTCTTAAGCGGTTACGGTCTTGAAATGAGCGATCTACAGCAGTTTCGTACATGGGGATCTCTAACTCCAGGACACCCTGAATTTGGTCACACTGCCGGAGTTGAAATGACCACGGGCCCATTGGGTCAGGGCGTTGCAACTGCCGTTGGAATGGCGATGGCGGCTCGTTATGAGCGGGGTTTGCTTGATAAGAACGCACCAGCTGGTCAATCAATCTTTGATCATTCAATTTGGGTTATCTGCTCTGATGGAGATTTACAGGAAGGCGTAAGTGCTGAAGCATCCTCTCTTGCCGGAACACAAGAACTTGGCGCACTAAAAGTTATTTATGATGATAATCGAATCTCCATTGAGGGCGATACGCATAACGCTTTCACTGAAGATGTTTCAGCACGCTACCGTGCCTACGGATGGCACGTTATCGATGTAAGCGCTGCAAGTGATGGAAATGTTGATTTACCCGCACTAGATGCTGCAATGTCTGCAGCTAAGAAGCAAACTTCCAAGCCAACGCTGATTCGCATGAAATCAGTGATTGCTTGGCCTGCACCAAAAGCTCAGGGAACTGCAGGTTCGCACGGTTCAGCTCTTGGTGATGAAGAAATCGCAGCAACTAAATTGACTCTTGGACTTAATCCAGATGAGAAATTTGCAATGCCGCCTGAAGTTTTGGATCATGCGCGAGAAGTTAAAGTTCGTGGTTCGCAGTTACATGCACAATGGAATGAAAAATTTGCAACATGGCAAACTGCAAATCCAGAGCAAGCCCAACTTCTTAAGCGTTTGTTAACTAAAGAACTACCTAACGGTTGGGATGCAGAAATTCCAGTATTTGCTCCAGATAAGGCCGTAGCTACCCGCGCAGCATCGGGCCACGTTATAAATGCAATTGCTAAAACGCTTCCAGAGTTTTGGGGTGGATCGGCAGATTTGGCAGGATCTAATAACACGTCAATAGATGGCGGTGGTTCCTTCTTGCCGGCAACAAGTGCCATTAAAGGCGCTGATCCATACGGGCGCATTATTCACTTTGGAATTCGAGAGCATGCAATGGGTTCAATTCTCAATGGAATTGCACTGCATGGTTTGAGCCGTGCCTTTGGTGGAACTTTTGCCGTATTTAGTGATTACATGCGTGGTGCTGTTCGACTCGCTGCCCTTATGAACGTGCCATCAACTTTTGTATGGACCCACGATTCAATCGGTGTTGGAGAAGATGGACCAACTCATCAACCGATCGAACACTTTGCCGCGCTTCGCGCAATTCCTGGCCTTGATGTTATTCGCCCAGGTGATGCCAATGAAGTGGCTGAGAGTTGGAAAAAGATTCTGACTCGTGGAAGAGCGGCAGGAATTTTGTTATCTCGTCAAAACTTGCCTGTCTTTGATCGCAATGAATGTGCACCAGCAACTGGTGTATCACAAGGGGCTTACGTTCTAAAAGATACAGCTGGGGCTAAGGCAATTTTGATCGCTACGGGCTCTGAAGTATCACTTGCCCTGGACGTGCAACAAAATCTTGCTGCCCAAGGAATCGCAGTTCGCGTAGTCAGCGCACCTTGCCTTGAATGGTTTGAAGAGCAGGACCAAAGTTATAAAGACTCAGTCCTGTCCCCCGAAATTAAATTAAGAGTCAGCATTGAGGTTGGAATTGCTCAAGGTTGGCACAAATACATTGGTGATTCTGGAATTGCAATTTCACTTGAACACTACGGTGCATCGGCAGATGCTAAGAAATTGTTCTCTGAATTTGGTTTTTCTGTGGATGCAATTTCAAACAAGATTAAGGCGAAATTATAAATGTCAGTCCATGATGTTTCAAAAGGCGGAACTTCAATTTGGTTAGATGACTTATCTCGAGCCAAAATAACTGGTAGTGATTCACATTCACTACCTGCTCGCATCGCTGATTCTGGAGTAGTTGGTGTGACGACAAACCCATCAATTTTTAGTGCAGCTATTAGCGGCGCCAAAGAGTATGCAGCCGATATCGCTTCGATGAAAACAGCCTCAGTGGATGATCTCATCAAGAAATTAACCACAGATGATGTGCGGGCTGCCTGTGATCTCTTTAAAGATATCTACTCTCAAACAAAGGGAGTTGATGGGCGAGTAAGCATCGAGGTTGATCCACGTTTGGCCCATGACACCGCCGCCACAATAGCTGCGGGTAGAGAATTGTGGGCAATTATTGATCGCCCAAATTTAATGATTAAAGTCCCGGCAACAGTTGAAGGTCTACCAGCTATTACAGAACTTGTGGCCGCTGGAATTAGCGTAAATGTTACGTTGATTTTTTCTGTAAAACGTTATGGTGCTGTCATCGATGCTTATATGGCCGGCGTTGAAAAGGCGGATAACCCATCGCATGTTCATTCTGTGGCATCATTTTTTATTAGTCGCATCGATTCTGCAGTAGATGCGCTCTTAAAAAAGGATAGTTCTGAAGCGGCGCAGGCTTTAATGGGAAAAGCTGCGATTGCTAATGCCCACCTTGCTTATCAACTTTTCGAAGAGAAATTTTCTTCCGCTCGTTGGATGGAGTTAGAAAAACGCGGCGCAAATAAGCAAAGACCACTCTGGGCATCCACTGGTGTTAAAGATCCAACATATGATGACACGCGCTATGTAGTTGAACTCATTGCGCCGCACACCGTTAATACGATGCCTCAATCGACTCTAGATGCAGTAATTGATCATGGGGTTATTCGCGGTGATACGGTTACGGGCAACTACGCGGCGGCTGTAGAGGTATTGAAGGCACTCTCAACAGTTAACATCTCTCTTGACTCAGTAACAACAGATTTAGAAATAGATGGTGTTAAAAAATTTGCCCAGGCTTGGACTGAGCTACTAGAAAATGTAAGGGTTGCGCAACAAGGATGATGAAAATTTCTGGAAAAGCAATTGAAAATATCGACAGACAAGATGCTCGCTATTTAGCGTTACAAGCTGCACACGTGCAACTGGCTGCTAAAGATTCAACAATCTGGGGTTCTGCCGCACAAGCCGAGGCATCTATTCGGTTGAACTGGATTGACCTACCCGAAAGCTCACGAGAACTACTTCCGGCATTAGATGCGCTTTATGCAAAGCATAGAGATAAAGAAAATGTCATCCTTTGTGGAATGGGTGGATCCTCTCTTGGGCCTGAAGTAATTGCACAAACCTTTGGAAAAAAACTTTTCATTTTAGATTCAACCGACCCTGACTATGTAGCACATGCACTTGAATTGGATTTGGCTAAATCTGTTGTTGTAGTGAGTTCAAAATCGGGGTCAACGATTGAAACAGCTTCTCAACGTTCACTATTTGAATCAGCATTTACTCAAGTGGACCTTTTGCCTAAAGAGCATATGGTTATCGTCACCGATCCAGGTTCGCCACTAGATCAGGATTCACGCAGCAGAGGATTCAGCGTTATCAATGCTGATCCACATGTAGGTGGTCGTTTTAGTGTTTTGAGTGCTTTTGGTTTAGTTCCAGCAGCACTTGTAGGTGTTGATGTGTCTGTCCTATTAGACAATGCCAGCGATACAAAAACTGCATTCATTAAGGATCCAGATCAAATTCTTGGAATTGCATATCTGCTCTCATTTAATGCAGGCCAGTATCTCTCCTTCACTGACGCACAGTCATCGATGCCTGGATTAAGCGATTGGGTTGAACAACTCATTGCAGAATCAACAGGTAAGAATCAAGTTGGTCGTTTGCCAATTGTCATAGAAAATCACGAGCAGTCCCCCAATGTATTTTCAATTGCCTACGCGGGTGATGCCGATTTAGTTGTTGAAGCCGATTTAGCTTCTCAGTTCATAATCTGGGAATGGGTAACTGCGCTAATTGGATCAGCGCTACAGATTGATCCTTTTAATCAACCAAATGTGACTGAGGCGAAGGAACAAACTTCGGCACTTCTAAATGAATGGGGCGGAGTTCTGCCAAGTTTTGTTGCATCTGCAACTGATGGTGAAGTTGAAATCTTTGGTCAAAGTTCAAATCTAGTTGAAACGCTAAGGGCTTTTATTAATAATGTCCCACAAGGTGGTTACATCGCACTCATGGCATATCTAGATCGAAAAAATGATGCAAAAATTGCTCAGCTCCGCCACATTCTTACAGCTAAG
>CAINSH010000057.1 GCA_903852955.1 uncultured Actinomycetes bacterium
CCCGGGTTTCGAGTCACCTGCAATGGCAACCAGATAGAACGCATGCAGAAAGAAACCAATAATTGCCGATCGCGAAATTGCTTGCTTGCCAATAAGTATTTTTGTCTTAAGCAGCCTTGCAATGATAAAAAGAATGAAAGCTGCAATAAATACTCTGACTGATAAGAAAATGAATGGATCTGCATAAGGTAATCCGTATTTTGCACCTACAAAACCTGTACTCCAAAGAAGAACGAAAAGATAGGGAGCAAACCGCGCCAATCTCAACCTTCGCAAATCGCCTTCAGGCGAACAAGTGACTTAGCCATCCATTTAGGATTACGCGCTAAAGAGTTAGTTTTCTTGAGCCACCAGCTCGCATAAAAAGGGACATCATGGGCATCAAAAATCTCTGTTACTTGGGTAAGCCCATTACCTAAATCGTGGAGTTCATATGACCACGTCCACATCATCAAGTGTCGCCAGGTAATTTTATGGGCTTCTTCAAATTCCACAACTGTATTAGTGATTCGGTAAGGCACCTTGATTTTCATTGCCATTCCAAATTTTGCACCAAGAAACAAGCGCTTTGGGCCAGAAAGTGATTTAGTTATTGTTCCTGAACCATCAAAAGCTGCGTGAGAGTTTGGATCTGCAAGCAATTCAAAAATCTTTGCTGCAGGCGCTTTGATAGAGATTCGCGCAGCTGCGGTATTTGGATAATCAACTTCCAAAATTTGCGCGCGAATCTGTTCCATCAGTGAGAAGCAGCCCCGACTGGCTTTTCGTATTCAGTGACCATCCCGATTATTGAAATCACCAATGCTCCCAGTGAGATTAGCGATAACCACCAGCCAATTACTAAAGACAAAGTAAGGGCACACATGCTTAAGGCAACTGGAAGCGGCCACCATGAGTGAGGGCTATAAAAACCTAGATCTCCAGCTCCGTCTGCAATCTCTGCAGTGAGGTTATCCTCTGGCAAAATTTTGCCGATTCGACGCTGCGTGAACCAGACATAAAAACCGACCATACCGGCAAGGGCTGAAGCAAGTGCCATACCGCCAATACCGACAGATTCGCCACCCACTTGCCAATAAATAATCGTCATTAAGACATAAAACAGTGCAAGACCTATAAATAACTGCCAAGAAACTTTCATAGCTACTTAGTGCCCTTCAGTTTTAATGTGTGGGTGGTGCAAATCAAAAGCTGGGCGCTCAGATGATATGCGCGGCATAGATAAGAAGTTGTGGCGAGGAGGTGGGCAGGATGTGGCCCACTCTAGAGAGGCGCCATAGCCCCAAGGATCATCAACTTCAACCTTAGGGGATTTACGTGTAATCCAGATGTTGACCATAAATGGAATCATTGAGAATGCGAGTAAGAATGAACCAATAGTTGAAACTTCATTCATAAAAGTAAAACCATCGGTTGGCAAATAATCGGCATAGCGTCGTGGGAAGCCCTTAATTCCCAACCAGTGTTGGATTAAGAATGTTAGGTGGAAGCAAAAGAAAGTTGTCCAGAAGTGAATTTTTCCTAAACGTTCATTAAGCATTCGGCCGGTCATCTTTGGCCACCAGAAGTAGAAACCAGCAAACATCGCAAAGACAACAGTTCCGAAGAGCACATAGTGAAAATGCGCTACAACGAAATAACTTGCCGAAACTGCGAAATCAAGTGGTGGAGAAGCCAAGATGATCCCGGTTAAGCCACCAAAAAGAAATGTCACGAGAAAGCCCATAACCCAAAGCATGGGAGTTTCAAAAGTGACATTGCCACGCCACATTGTTCCAATCCAGTTAAAGAACTTAACACCTGTTGGAACACCGATCAGGAAAGTCATAAATGAGAAGAACGGCAAAAGAACTTGACCTGTCGCAAACATATGGTGGGCCCATACAGACACTGAAAGCGCAGCAATCGAGATAGTAGCTGCAATTAGACCTTTGTAACCAAAGATTGGCTTGCGACTAAAGACTGGCAAAATCTCTGTTGCGATTCCAAAAAACGGCAAGGCCAAGATATAAACCTCAGGGTGGCCAAAGAACCAGAACAAGTGCTGGAACAACATTGCGCCGCCGTTAGCAGGATCAAAAAGATGTGTTCCATATAGTCGATCTGATTCAAGACCTAGTAGAGCAGCTGCTAGTGGAGGGAAAGCAAGCAGAACTAAAATTGAAGTTAAAAGCACGTTCCATGAAAAGATTGACATGCGAAACATAGTCATACCTGGTGCGCGCATAGTAAATATTGTTGTAATGAAGTTAACGCCACCGAGAATCGTTCCGATACCACCCACTGCTAGACCTAATAACCAAAGGTCAGCGCCGATACCTGGTGAGTAAACTGAATTTGAAAGTGGAACATAAACTGTCCAACCAAATGATGCTGCTCCACCTGGAGATAAGAAACCGGCAAAAGCCATAGTTCCACCAAATAGATAGAGCCAGTAAGAAAGCATGTTTAGCCGCGGGAAAGCCACATCTGCTGCGCCGATTTGTAACGGCATAATCACGTTAGCAAATCCCACAAACAGTGGTGTTGCAAACATCAATAACATGATTGTTCCGTGCATCGTAAAGATTTGGTTGTACTGCTCTGCACTCAAAAACTGCATTCCAGGACGGGCTAATTCGCTTCTAAGAAGCAGTGCTAGAACTCCACCAATTAAGAACCAAGCAAATGAAGTGATCAAATACAAGTAGCCGATTGTCTTATGGTCAGTTGAAGTCATCCATTTGACAAAAGCTTTGCCTTTTTTAGGTGGCAATGGTGGCAAGTCAGTAACTTTCGGGCGTTCTGCAAAGGTTGTCATGCTGCGCTCCCCTTAATTGTTTCAAGATATGCCTTGTACTGATCTGGTGTTACAACTCGAACGGTGAATAACATCTGCGAGTGATTACGGCCGCAAAGAATGTTGCATCGTCCAGGAAAATCACCAAGTTTATTTGCAGTGAACTCCAAGTGATTTGTTACACCGGGCAGATTCTGCATCTGAATCATGAAGGCAGGAATCCAAAAACCATGGACAACGTCATTCGAAGTTATTGTGTAGCGAACTCGTTCGCCCAATGGAACATAAAGCACGGGTGGTTGTGCAGGCGTTCCAGTTACAACTGCGTCAGGTCCCGCCTCTGGATAACCAAACTGCCATGACCACTGAATACCTTCGACCGTAATTTCATGCTTGTAAGTATCTGTTTTTGCGGCGATTACGGTTTCTTTTTTAGCAGTGAAGTAGAACAGCACTGCAACGATTAGGAATGGAATTACTGTATATACGATTTCGATTGGAACGTTGTACTGCGTTTGTTTTGGAAACTCCGGCCCACCTTTTTTAGCTCGATGAAAAATAGCTGGCCATAAAATTAAAACTAAAGTAATTCCACCAACGATAAATGCGGTGATCCATGCACCTTGCCACAATGACAAAGATTGATCATTCACGCTTGAAAGTCCATCTTCAAAGCCAAGTCCAGATACTTTTGAGCAACTCGTAAGAAGTAAGGCTGGGGCAATCAGAAGTAGGGCGCGCAGGCCCTTGAGCTTTGTTAGCGACATGAGGGTAAGGATAGAGCGCAAACGCGCTTAACGTGGCACCTGCCTAGAGTGCTAGCCCGGTGGTTCGTGTCACAGAAATAACGCCTAAAACTTTAGATGCTGCGCGATTTCTGCTGCTGCCTCAGCGCCATAAGCGCCTTCAAATCTTGCTAGGAATTCAGCTGACGTAAAGCGGTACTCCTGGGTACCCATTGTCTCGATGACATAGGTGGCGATTAAGGAGCCCAGCTGTGCACAGCGCTCGTGGTTTAAGCCCCAAGCAAGACCGGCGATAAAACCTGATCTAAAGGAGTCGCCCACTCCGGTGGGATCGGTTTTGGACTTCTCCTTGGGTACACCCACCTGAACAAACTCTCCGGCTGCGCTTTCAACTTTTGCGCCATTTGAACCGAGGGTCACAACTCTTACTTTCACATGTTCAAGAATCTCTCGATCACTCCACCCTGTTTTCTGCATGGCCAGGGCTAATTCATATTCATTCAAAAATAGGTAAGCCGCGCCATCGATTAAGAGTTTGATTTCATCGCCGCTCATTCGCGCCATCTGCTGTGATGGATCGGCAGCAAAAGCGATTCCTTCTTGGCGGCAGACCTCTGAATGCCGAAGCATCGCTTCAGGATCATCAGGTGAAATTACGACTATGTCGAAGCGACCTGTTTTTTCCATGATGGGAGCAAGTTCAATATTGCGTGCTTCACTCATTGCGCCAGGAAAAAAAGATGCGATTTGATTGAGGTCATCATCGGTTGTGACCATAAAGTGCGCGGTGTACAAAGAAGTCGACACCAAGGCGTGTGAAGTGTCTACGCCATGGCGCGATAACCAGGCTTCGTAATCTGCCCAATCTTTTCCGACCGCAGCAATTAAAACTGGATTAAGGCCTAAGACACCCATTCCATAACAGATATTTGCCGCGCATCCCCCACGGCGTACATCCAAACTATCAACTAAAAATGAGAGGGAAACTTTTTCAAGTGAGCCTGCGACAAATGAGTCAGTGAACTTTCCAGAGAAAGTCATTAAATGATCAAGACCTACTGAGCCCGCTACCCCAATTTTCATGTAGCGATACTAGGGCGTAAACAGGTGCTTATTAGTTAAATGAATCGCCGCACGCACAAGAGCCTTGTGCATTTGGATTATCAATTGTGAAGCCTTGCTTTTCAATGGTGTCAACGAAATCCACAGTAGCGCCCATTAAGTAAGGATCGCTCATCTTGTCTACAACGACTTTAACTGAACCAAATTCGCGGACGATGTCGCCATCTTGATTGCGATCATCGAAGTAAAGTTGATAGCGAAGACCTGAGCAGCCTCCTGGTTGAACAGCCACACGTAAATTAAGGTCGTCGCGACCTTCTTGTGCCAAAAGTGC
>CAINSH010000058.1 GCA_903852955.1 uncultured Actinomycetes bacterium
CCCACCATTGCAATAGCAAAGGTTGGTGAATTCACACGAGCTACGGAAAAGGCCGTAGCTAATGAAAATAGCCACCAAGTAAGTGGGTGAAATGTCAGCTTCTTCATCGCTTAGCCGTTTATTTTTTAAGCAGAGTTTTAGGTGTTGGTATTTCTAAGCCGCATTCTTTAGCCGGATAGCCAGAAAGTCCGCAAATCAAACCAGAAGATGCAGCTCGTATTTTTACTACTTGATAGAGGACGTCAATACCTTGTGAAGCTTTCGCAGTACGTACGCATGTTGTGATTGTCTTACGTGGCTTTTCACCTTTTGGAGCCCACGCGGTTGAGCCAAAATCAATCACTAGACCGATTCGTTTCGTATCTTTATCACCTTTAACTTTTGCACAAATAGAGGAGAAGCTCGGTTTGACTGAAGGCATCAAAGATGGGACATCATCACTACTAAAAACAAATGACCAACCTTCAACTGAACCATCTGCAATATCAACTGTTGGGCCGGTCATCGCTGCGCTCCATTTTGTTGCGCCAGGTGCGGCTTGAAAATAGCCCCAGTAACGCCAGCCCTTGGTGGCCGCGTGGCTTTGGGGAATGGCAAAAAATGTCGAAGCTAATAAGACAATGGCGATTAATAAACTTTTGAATTTCATTTCTGTGGGGCCTCTCAAGTGTGAAAGAGTCTCACAGGGAGTAGCGCCGCACGTATGTGGAAAAAAATTCCATAGACATCTGGACCACACCCCGCAAACCTCGGCGGGTGTTCGTCAAAAACCAAATCATTAGGTAATCCGACTTTACGGTTGCGGGTCAGTGTCGGAATTTCACCGAACTTCCCCTAATGAGAAGGCTTATTAAGTTGTAGGCGAAGGCAACCACATTGCTTTGGAGTTGGCAACTATGGCGCGCAAGTCCTAGAGTCTTAGCCATGGAATATCGTCGCCTTGGCAGCACTGGAATGTATGTATCCGAGATCTCTTACGGAAATTGGATCACCCACGGTTCGCAAGTTGAAGCAGATGCGGCAATCAAATGCGTTCAGACCGCTCTAGATTGTGGCATCACTACATTTGATACTGCAGATGTTTATGCAGGAACTCGTGCAGAGAAAGTCCTAGGCAAAGCGCTCAAAGGCGTGCGTCGTGAGTCGTATGAGCTTTTCACTAAGGTCTACTGGCCAACAGGCCCAGGTAAGAATGACCGGGGACTATCGCGCAAACACATAATTGAGTCATGTAACGCTTCACTTAAACGATTGCAAACAGATCACATCGATTTGTATCAGATGCATAGATTTGATTTTGAAACACCGCTAGAAGAATCCCTCAGCGCTTTTGATGATCTTATCCGTGCCGGTAAAGTCCATTACATTGGTTTTTCAGAGTGGACCGCGGCACAAATTGCAGCAGCGCTTAAGATTCAAGATGCCCACGGCTATAACCGTTTTGTTTCTAGCCAGCCACAGTACTCAGCTCTTTGGCGCGTAATCGAAGCCGAAGTTGTCCCACTTTCTCAAAAAGAGGGTATTGGTCAAATTGTCTGGTCACCTATGGCACAAGGAATTCTCTCTGGTAAATATCTGCCTGGCAAAAAACCACCAGCTGGTTCCCGTGCCACTGACAAAAAAGGCGGAGCAGGGATGATTTCACGTTGGATGCGCGATGATGTCTTAACTGCCGTACAAAAGTTAAAACCAATTGCAGATAAAGCTGGCTTAACAATGTCGCAACTATCGGTTGCTTGGGTCTTACAGAATCCAAATGTTTCTTCGGCAATTGTTGGTGCAACAAAGCCTTCACAGGTTAAAGAAAACGTTAAAGCTGCCGGAGTGAAATTAGATGCCAACACAATGGCGGCAATTGATAAAGCTCTGGGCAAACTTCCCGAAATGGATCCTGCTCAAAACGTTAGCCCGAATCCAAGAGCTTAATTAACTACGTCACCAACTTTAGTTTGAGGGTGTGGTGCGCGAAGACGACGCATCTGAGTTGATCGAAGCCAGGCATACATTGCCAGGCCCTTGGTTTCTGAGTTAGGAAATTTCTGACCCATCAATCTCTTTATTTTTCTTCCAAGAAACACGCCATCAACAACGGCAATCAGTAGTACTGCGTACATCAATGCAATTGCCCCAAATTGGATTGCAGGAATCTGAATCAATGTAAGTACCAAAACGACGAAAATAATTGGCAAGAAATATTCACCGATTGAACGACGTGCATCGACATAGTTGCGGACAAATCGTCGTTCCGGGCCACGATCGCGCGCCGGTAAAGCGTTGTCATCGCCACGTAGATATGCAGCACGAGATGCAACACGATCTTGACGTGAGGCCAACTTAGCTGCTCGTTTTTGCTCTTTAGTAACCACGGGTGCGAGGGATGAAACCTTGACCTTTGCTTGAGCGTCCTTGCGCTTTGGCGTAGGTCGACCTTTTCCAGTTGATTCAGTAGTCATGGCGGTAACTATAGAGCCAAGGTGC
>CAINSH010000059.1 GCA_903852955.1 uncultured Actinomycetes bacterium
CCAGTTGATATCAATACGGTTGAAGTTAGCTAAAAAGCCAACACTTGCAGAGATGGCAACAACAAATTCGGCCGCACTGACTGTGCCAATTACTTTGCGTGGTTCGGTCGCAGTAGTAGTGATCAAAGTTGGTGTTACCAACGGCCCCCAGCCCCCACCACCTGAAGCGTCAACAAACCCACCTGTAAATCCCAAATAAGAAAGAAAAGCGGGATTCTTGATCTCAATTAAGTTAGCTTGAATATTTGCCTTAAAAACATTTCTGTAGAGCAAAAGAAAACCCAAGAATAAAAGTAATGTTGATATAAATATTTTCGAACTTGATAAATCAATAAATGAAAGAAAAGTTGCCCCTAGAAAAGCTCCAATTCCGCCTGGGATAGCCAGCCGCAGCAGAATTTCTCTATCAACATTTTCTGCATGCCAATGCGATAAACCAGAGGCCAAAGTGGTGCACATTTCAGCTGCATGTACTGCAGCAGAAGCTAAGGCTGCACTTGCCCCCAAAGTGATTAATAGCGAAGAACTAGTAAGCCCAAAACCCATTCCAAGGGCGCCATCAATTAACTGCGCAATTGCACCGATAAAGGCAAAAGCTATCCAGTTCACATTAACTCCTTCAAAATACGATCCACATTTTCATTTATAGGAAGTGTGCCATCCAAAATCAAATCCGGGCTGATTGGACGTTCGTAGTCTTGGCCAACACCAGTGAAATTGGGGATTTTACCTGCAGCAGATTTCTTATATAGTCCCTTTGGATCTCGCTCTCGGCAGATATCTATAGGTGTATCTACAAATACTTCAAGAAATTCACTTGAATCAAAGATTGACTTGGCTCGCTGTCTATCAACTTCGAATGGGCTAACAAGTGCGGTAATAACAATTAATCCAGCATCAACCATTAGTTTGGCAACTTCTGAAACTCGGCGAACGTTTTCAGCACGATCTTCAGGCGTAAAACCAAGATCCATATTGAGGCCCAACCGTAAATTATCACCATCTAATACGTAAGCATGAGAACCTAAGGCCAGCAAGCGTTTTTCTAGCTGATTGGCAATAGTTGATTTTCCCGAGCCCGACAATCCAGTTAACCAAACTACGCGCGATTTTTGATTCTTCTGCGCAGAGCGAACTTCTTTAGTAACTTCGTAATCTTGGTGGACGATGTTTGAAGAACGTCTTAATGAATGCTGAATCATGCCAGCACCAACCGTCTTTAATGTTAATCGGTCAACCAGAATAAAGTTTCCAAATTCACGTGACTGGGTATATGGCTGTAAAACCATTGGAATATCAGTAGCAATTTCAACCAAACCAATTTCATTCATTTTGAGTGCATCTGAAGCTATGTGTTCACCGCTATTTACATCAACCTTGTGTTTGATCTTACTTATTAAAGCAGGCGAGGAAGTTGGTCCAGATATCAACAAATATGAACGGCTGTGAATGAGCGCATCCTCATTGAGCCACACCACATGGGCTGCAAAACGATTTGATGGCACCAAGTCGGTTGCATCCTTAGCAATGACGTCTCCTCTTGTTGCATCAACTTCAGGTTCTAGAACAAAAGTGACCGCGTCAAAATCATGTGCCTCCGTAACGTCTCCATCAAAAGTAACGATTCTTGAGATAGAGGCTTTTTGATTGCTTGGATAGATTGTTACTTGATCTCCTGTGTTAAAAGAACCAGCACGAACAGTTCCAGATACTCCTCTGAAATTATCGGCGCGGGCAATCATCTGGATACGCATCAAACCTGCAATATCTAAATCTTTTGGGCTCACCCAACTTTGAATAATGTCATGCAAAGTGGGTCCGGAATACCATGGCATATTTGCAGTTGCAAAGACCACGTTGTCGCCAGCTAAAGCGCTAACAGGTACGACATGAACATCTTTCAAACTTAAGCGTTGAACCGCTTTATCAATCTCTGCCGAAATTTCATCAAAAGTACTTTGCGCAAATCCCATCGCATCTAATTTATTGATGACAATAACAACGCGACTAACTTCCATCAAAGAACAAATCGTTAAATGCCGCAACGTTTGGGTACGAACTCCCTTAGTTGCATCAATTAAAACAAGGGCGATATCAGCTCTTGAAGCCGCAACGACCATATTTCGCGTGTACTGCTCATGTCCGGGGGCATCACCGATAATTAAACGTTTTCCATCAAGCAAGGACATTGATCGATAAGCCACATCAATAGTAATTCCCTGCTCACGTTCGGCTTCAAGGCCATCGGTTAACAATGAGAAATCAATTTCACCGGCCGGAATAGTTGATCCGGTACGTCGGGTTTTTCTTGCAGCGCCTACGGTGTCGTGTGGAACGCTATCGGTTTCAACTAAAAGCCGACCGATAAGCGTGCTTTTGCCATCATCAACGCTTCCGCAAGTAAGTAAACGAATAACAGATGAGCTCATTAGAAATAGCCCTCCGTCTTCTTTTTCTCCATCGAATCTTCATTATCGCCATCAATTAACCGCGTAGCGCGCTCACTCAGTTTCACATTAAGGACTTCTTCAACAACTTCTTCCACAGAAGTTGCAGTGGACTCAACAGCTGCAGTCAATGGATAACAACCAAGAGTTCTAAATCGCACATTACGCATAACGGGTGACTCATTATTAATCAATGGAAAACGCTCATCGTCAACCATAATTAATTGATCTCCGCGTTCAACGACGGGTCTCGGTTTAGCAAAATACAGAGAATTTACTGGAATATTTTCTTCGTGTATGTAACGCCAAATATCTAATTCGGTCCAGTCTGAAATTGGGAAAACACGCATGGTTTGTTCTGGTGCTAGGCGAGTGTTGTATGTCCGCCAAAGTTCTGGACGTTGCTCGCGCGGATTCCATCGATGTCCCGGATCGCGTAAAGAAAAAATGCGCTCCTTGGCACGGCTTTTTTCTTCATCTCGACGCGAGCCACCAATGGCTGCATCAAAACCATATAAATCCAGCGCGCTTCTCAAAGCAACCGTCTTCATCACTCGGGTGTATTCAGAAGCACCTGTATTGAATGGATTGACTCCTGCCTCAACGCCTTCTTTGTTTGTGTAAACAATAAGTTGTGAATTTGTGTCGGCTACTACCTGATCACGAAATGCAATCATTTCCTTGAATTTCCAGGTTGTGTCGATGTGCAAAAGCGGGAATGGGATTGGTGATGGATAAAAAGCTTTTCTAGCTAAATGAAGCAGAACCGAGGAATCTTTGCCAATGGAATACATCATTACAGGCTTACGAAATGCAACCGCAGCCTCGCGCAAAATCTCTATTGATTCATTTTCAAGCTCTTTTAGAATCTGTTTATCTACACGCATTAATTAAGTTCAATCTTCGTAAAATCGAAATCAGATATGGTCTTGCCAGACTTTGCCAAATATTTCTCCTGGACAGAGTTCGATTTATCTTGTTTTGTTGTTGTTGGAACCTGTTCGAGTTTGCCAAAATCTGCAAAATCTCTAAATGCTGAGAACTCATGGATCCGACGAACCGTTTGTGCATCATGAAGACCATCGAAACCAATGTCTAAAACCTCGCAGCCTTGCTTACTGCCAAACTCCAAGTAATGTCTGTAGAAAGCTGTGTAATCAGAGATAAAGGTGATTAGCTCATTTTCATCAATTTCTATTTCAATTCCCTCGGTTGCTGCGGTGTGCCATTTGCCAGATTTATTTGCCTTTTTATGGGAGACAAATCGATCTAAGTGGTTGCGTCGCAAGAAAATCAGATGCGGCTTAAATTCAGCGATTATTGACTCAAGAACTGGGTCTGAAAGATGATGCGGGAAAACCTTGATGATATGAATTCCATGAATTTTCATTAATGCACGGATAGTACGAATAGGATTTAAAGATGTAGTTTCAAAGCGATAGTACTTCCACTTTTTACGCTGAGCTCGCAAATTTATTGCATAGCGAAATGAAAAGAACGGATAGTAGCGATTGAGTCTTTCAATTACCGAGCTCCAGTGATTGAAAACAAAGAATTCGCCGTGATAACGGAAGCCGATGTTTTCCTGGGAGACCAGACTTCCTAAAGCGTGAGTTCCTGATCGCGGAAATGACATTACAAAAACTAATTTTGATTTAACAGGTTTACTCTTACCAAAAAGAGCCCCAAGATAATAAATTCCACATTTGGGTAGAGCCTTAACGTTAAGTAGAAATTTCTTAACAATTGCGCGGGTTTCAGAGTGTTTTTTCTGAGTTCTAACCCTCTTATTCATACTGAAATCTTATCAGAGCTCATTTTAAAGCTATGGGAAGGTCGGGTTTATATGCATTGGTGGTAATCTGACCGAATGCATTTAGAAGAGAAATGCGCTTTGAGTCGCTCGACAACATTTACTGAAGAGATTTCAGAATTATCTCGGATTCGGACTTTGCGGCGGAAAAAGATTAAGAAATACCCCTCCGTATCAGTTGTGATTGCAACTCTGCGCCCAGCGGACTTGAGCTCAATTCTTGCGCAGTTAAAAACACAGACTTTGGAAAGCTTTGAACTGGCAATTGGTTTGCATGGAATTGATTTAAATAAGAACCACAGAGAATTAATCGGAGCACTACAAAAACGAAAAATTAAAGTGTTAGTAAGAAAATATGATACTGATCAGACATTGGGAACAATACTTTCGGATTTAGCTGAGATGACTTCGGGTGAATATGTTTCCAAAATGGATGATGATGATTATTACGGTCCAGAGCATCTGCGCGATTTAATAGATGCTGCCATTGACAACAATGCAGATGCTGTTGGACGAGCTATGAACTATGTATACCTAGAACCTTTAGATTTAACCGTGCGACGTTTTGGTGTTCAAGGCACCCAAGCAGTTGAGCTTTGGAGCGATTGGGTCTGCGGAGGAACGATTTTAATTAGCCGCTCAGCTGGTAAGTCCGCAGGTTGGTTTGGCAATGGAACTACTGCCGTTGATCGTGCGATTTTGAGTTCATTGACAAATAACGGGGGCAAAATCTGGCGCACATTTGGTGCCGGTTATATTTATCACCGCAGCTTTACTTTTCATACATATGTAACCAACTACTCAAAGTATTTAAAGAATGCTAACCAACAAATTGTGGGCTTATGGAGCGACAAAGTATTTGGGACAAGCAAATGAGCCAACCTACTTATCGCTTTGAGCGCCCAGCAGGGCTGGAAATAGTGCACAAACCCAAATTAACTGCAGCTGTAATCGTGGCCTGCAGAGGAGGCCAGGAAAAACTTGATTTATTAATGGCATCCCTCGCGGCGCAGAGCTATCCAAAGGAGCTCATCAGTGTGTATGTGATTGATGATGGGAGCGAAAGCGCAATCGAACTTCCTCGCATTAAGCCTTCAAAGAGCAAAATTATCCGTTATAAAAATGCTCCAAGTAAGTGGGGCAAAACCGCCGCCACCAATGATGTTGTTGCAAAAATAAAGGCTGATGTTTATTGGTTTGTTGACGCAGATATGATTTTTGACAAAGATCATTTAGCACATCACATGAAATGGCACCACGATGGTGATGATTATGCCGTCTTAGGCTGGAAGAGATTTGTTCAGGAATGGAACTACACGCCTCAAACCGCTTTTGAAATGATTGTCGCCCATAAATTTAATCAATTGCACAGTGAAAGTTGGGGCAAAACTCTTTGGGAGGAAAGAGTCCAAAGAACTCAAGATTTACTTCATCCCGCTCTTGACGGCTATCGCGCCTTTGTTGGTGCCACTTTTTCTATGAAGAGTCAGCTTTGGAAAAAGCTTGGCGGGTATAGACGAGATTTAATAACGGGTGAAGATACAGAACTTGGCTGGCGTCTATTCATGGAAGGCGTTCGAATTGTTCCGGATCGGCAAGCGTCTTCTTGGCACTTGGGTTACAGCACAGTTGAATTAAATAAAGAGGAAATCGATCGCCACAATCTACCTGCGCTTGCTCAATACATTCCCGAAATGAAAAAAGTACGGGCACAAAGTATTGATTCGTGGAAAATTCCAACCTACGAAGTTGTCATCGATGTACGAAGCTGTAGTTTGAGTAAACTGCTTGAAATCAGAAGTAATTTATTGTCTTTACCGGGTACCCAAGCAAACTTTATTTTATTAGCCAATTGGCGTTGTCTAAAAGAGCGATACTCACCGGTCGGCGACCCCAATGCTGATTTACGCGAGATTTATAGCTGGCTTAAAGGGCAGAGCAGTTTTTCATTTAAAGAGATTTCAAATGGCAATTTAGGTATCGAAGAGATTATTACTTTCTTTTCTGATGAACCGATTCCATTTCATATCTATGTAGACGGCAATTTCGATCAAATTTTTGACGGGAAAGCCCTCACTGATTATCTGCTCAGCAGTGAAAATGGTTGCGTTGGCTTGGCTACAAAACAAGATCGTCGGGCATTTGCGCTGTTTCACCCAGCGCTTGCAAGAGCTCGCACCCTAGGAGGATCTACCTATAAAGAAGTTGCCAACATATGGGGCGTACTGTGGTTGACCTTTGAAGATTTCAATGCGATGAGTACGGGCAGCAAATATCGAATCAAGCGAACTGTAAATTTCTTCAAGCGTGAAGGCAAAAAGATTAATTCAGCTAGTCAGTTGCTGATTTTCATCAAGAAAATTGTAAAAATACTTTTCCGTAAAATCTTAAAGTAATTAAGCTCCACGTAAAGCTTTGGCAAAAGATTCAAAATCTTCAACCAAGATATCAACTTCTTTTTGACCATGTGCCAATGAAATCAGCCATTGTTCATCTAATCCTGGGGGAGTAATGATTCCTCGATTAAGTGAGTACAACCACGACAACTCTGCAACAGCAAAATCCGTTGCTTTGTAATCGCGGTAGTTACGTACAGGCTCTGTTGACCAAGTAATACATCCTTTAACACCAAATCCAACAGTATGTGCTGGAAGTTGGTATTCCTCAATAATTGCACTGATGCGATCTAGCGCTTGTTGGTTGAAGGCCTCAGCTTTTTCAAGTGATTCCTCGGTAAAAATAATATCTGCAGCTCGAACCCCAGCCATTGCTAACGGATTACCGTTAAAAGTTCCAAAGTGGGCCATTTTTCCATTAGTAACAAAATCCATGTACTTCTTCTTGCCACCAAAAGCGGCCAAAGTTAGTCCGCCACCAATTGACTTAGCTAAAGTAATTAAGTCAGGCGTAACACCTAAACGCTGAGCTGCACCTTGGTGTCCTGCGGTTAAACCTGTCTTTACTTCATCAAAAATAAGAACAACGTTGTATTGATCGCAAAGTTCGCGAACACGCTCTAGATAACCTTCATCAGGTAAAACAATTCCAAGGTTCTCAAGGACAGGTTCGATAATAAAACAAGCAATTGAATCAGCGTGCTTTTTAAATGTGCGTTCAAGTGAATCTGCATCGTTATAAGGCACTACATAAATCTCACCCGGAACAATTCCAGCTGGAACATGGGCGATTGGATCACTTGGATCACCAACTTTGTCGATTGGTGGCTTGCTAGAAACAACAAATGGGTCATAGCTACCGTGGTAACCGCCCTCAATCTTTACAATCGCATCTTTATCTGTAGCTGCTCGCGCTGTTCGCACGGCATACATCGTTGATTCAGTTCCACTGTTAGTAAATCGGACTTGATCAATTCCAAAGCGTCGGCAGATTCGCTCTGCTGCATCTGTTGAAATAGGAGATGGCGTTACAAAGAGAGTTCCGCCTTCAAGTGCTTTTTTGGCTTCTTCAACAATTACTGGATTCAAGTGGCCGGCCAACATTGCGCCAAATCCCATAGAAAGGTCTAGTAACTGGCGACCATCAACATCGGTCATCCATGCGCCTTTAGCACTAACAATCGAGATTGGATACGGATCCCAGTGCTGGAAACTTGAGGTCACGCCTAACGGCAGTGATTTAAAGGAGCGCTTACTTTCTTCGGCGCTCTTGCCTGTTTGCTTAGAAAATAACTCCCACTCATCTTTTAAGAG
>CAINSH010000060.1 GCA_903852955.1 uncultured Actinomycetes bacterium
AAAGTCTGAGTAGCTAACACATGCTCTACTTCTGAAGTCCCGATACCGAATGCAAGTGCGCCGAATGCACCGTGAGTTGAAGTATGTGAATCTCCGCAAACAATTGTCATACCTGGTTGAGTAAGACCCAACTGTGGTCCAACAACGTGGACAACGCCTTGATCTTTATCGCCGAGTGAATGGATTCGCACACCGAATTCGGCGCAGTTAGCGCGCAATGTATCTACCTGTAACTTTGAAACAGGATCTGCAATCGGCTGATCAATATTTTGTGTTGGCACGTTGTGATCTTCAGTAGCAATAGTTAAATCTGGGCGGCGAACTTTGCGGCCAGCAAGGCGCAAACCATCAAATGCTTGTGGGCTAGTTACTTCATGGATTAAATGAAGGTCGATGTAGAGAAGATCTGGTTCGCCTTCATGAGATCGAACAATATGTTCGGCCCAAATCTTTTCGGCTAAAGTTTTACCCATCGTTTCCCGCTCCTTCTGATTTCTATTTCATCTTGCGTATCACATAGTGGGATGTTAATATCACTCTATGAACAGTAAGAATAGCGGAGTTGGCGTTTTAGATAAAGCGGCAGCAATTTTAAATACTTTAGAAGCGGGCCCGCATTCACTTGCAGAGTTAGTAGCTGCAACTGGCATTGCCCGCCCTACTGCCCACCGATTAGCCGTAGCCCTTGAGTTTCATCGATACGTCGCCCGTGATTTGTCGGGCAGATTCATATTAGGTCCACGTTCTGGTGAACTCGGCGCTGCTGCCGGAGAAGATCGCTTGCTGGCCGCCGCAGCTCCAGCTTTGGCCGCCTTACGCGATGCAACTGGTGAAAGCGCTCAGTTGTACAAGCGACAGGGCGATCAACGCATCTGTGTGGCCGTTGCCGAGCGTTTATCCGGGCTTAGAGACTCAGTGCCAGTTGGCGCAGCTTTAACTATGCAGGCAGGTTCTGCTGCGCAAATTTTATTGGCTTGGGAAGATAGCGAAAAGATTCACCGCGGATTAACGCATGCTCGCTTTACCGCCGCCCAACTTGCTGCAGATCGCCGACGTGGTTGGGCCCAATCAGTTGGAGAGCGCGAAGCTGGAGTGACATCAGTCTCTGCCCCAGTTCGCGGACCAAATGGAAAAGTTATTGCAGCTGTCAGTATTAGCGGACCTATTGAGCGCCTAGGCCGCCAACCTGGCCGCATTCACGCCGCAGCTGTTGTTGCTACTGCTGCTCGGCTGAGTGAATATCTAGCTCGCGAATAACTCGACCAATGACGCCAAAACCAAAACCTTTGCGCTGAAGCAAAGATTGGATTCGGCGAATTTGAACTTCTGGTTCTAAGCGAGACATAGTTGAATACTTTTTCATAGCTAATGAAAATGCTGTGCGGTATTCGGACTCATCATCGATTTCATCTAACGCTTCATCGATTGCATTTTGATCGACTCCCCTAGTTCTAAGTTCGCCGGCGATGATGCGCTTTGATAATTTCTTGGCATTGTGTCGAGACTGAGTCCAGGCTTTTGCAAACTCAGCATCATTGATCAAACCATTTTGCGTTAACTTATAGATCGTTGCATTGGCAACTTCATCTTCAACGCCACGTTTTTTTAGATGAGCCAAGAGCTCACCCTTACTCTTGGCCCGCGCAACCAAAGCATTGAGTGCAATGGTGTACGCAACAGAGTAAGGGTCAGCCTCTTGGTCGACCTTTGAATATTGAAGGCTAATTAGAAATCAACCTCAGCAGTGGCTTCATCAATAGCTGCAATCAGATCTGCATCTACCTCAATTGGCACAAAGTGCGCACGAATCTTGGCTTCGATCTCATTTGCTAGATCTGGATTATCGATAAGGAATGTTCGTGCATTTTCCTTGCCCTGACCCAGCTGATCAGCTTCGTATGTATACCAAGCTCCAGATTTCTTTACGATTCCAACATCAACACCGAGATCGATGAGTGAACCTTCACGTGAAATACCTGTGCCGTAAATAATGTCGAACTCGGCCTGCTTAAATGGTGGAGCCATCTTGTTCTTAACAACCTTAACTCGAGTACGGTT
>CAINSH010000061.1 GCA_903852955.1 uncultured Actinomycetes bacterium
CTGGTGGAAATTTTGCTAGCGAAACCAAGCGCGAAGTCGCAACCGAGGAGAGCATCAATACGCGCCACGGAGTCGAGCGAGTTATTCGCGATGCCTTCGAGCGCGCAGCCAAGCGCGACCGTAAGAAATTAACTATGGTTCATAAGAATAATGTCCTTGTCCATGCAGGCGATTTATGGACACGAACGTTCAATGAGATTGCCAAGGAGTACCCAAGCGTCTCAACGGATTATCTTCACGCGGATGCCGCTGCGATGTTTATGGTCTCAAACCCTGAGCGATTTGACGTTGTAGTGACAGATAATCTCTTTGGAGATTTGCTTACCGATATTGCTGCAGTTATTTGTGGCGGTATCGGCCTTGCAGCATCTGGAAATATCAACCCAACACGCGAATTTCCATCAATGTTTGAACCGGTTCATGGTTCAGCACCTGATATCGCCGGCAAGAATTTAGCTGACCCTACCGCCACAGTTATGTCTGTTGCCATGATGCTTGATCACTTAGGTTATGGCGATGCTGCACGCGATGTAGAACGCGCAGTGGCTGCGGATTTAGCATCACGCGGCGATTCAAAGCGAAGCACAAGCGAAGTTGGAGATGCGCTAGTTAAAGCGCTATAAGAAAATGAAAATTACACTTAATCCCAATGCGAAAGATGATGCAACACGTAATGCGTTAGTTGCAGAAGGTGGTTTTGGAAAGTACTACACAGACCACATGATTATTTGCGAGTGGAATGAAAAGGACGGCTGGGCGGAACCAGAGTTAAAACCTTATGGTCCGCTTTCTTTAGATCCGGCAACTGCCGTTTTCCATTATGGTCAAGAAATTTTCGAAGGCATGAAGGCATATCGCCAACCTGATGGTGGAATTTCACTATTTCGCCCGGAAGCAAATGCAAAGCGATTTAATAACTCTGCTAAGCGTCTGGCTCTACCTGAGATGCCAATTGAGTTATTTTTGGAGACTATTCAAACTCTTGTAAAGCAAGATGCCGGTTGGGTTCCAAATAAAGTGGGAGAGTCTTTATATATTCGCCCATTTATGATTGCAACAGAAGTTGGTTTGGGTGTACGGCCAACTAATAAAGCAACATACATTCTTATTGCTACACCAGCGGGTGCCTACTTTGACCCCTCAAAAGCCGTCTCTGTTTGGATTTCAACTGAATATGTACGAGCTGCGCAGGGCGGAACGGGTGAAGCAAAATGTGGTGGAAACTACGCAGCATCCTTAGTTGCACAAAAAGCTGCAGCTAAACAAGGTTGTGACCAAGTTGTATGGATTGATGCAAAAGAACGTAAATGGGTGGAAGAGATGGGCGGCATGAATCTCTACTTCGTTAAAGGTAGCGGAGCTGATGCAACTGTAATTACCCCAAAATTAACTGGAACGTTGCTTCCAGGAATCACTCGCGATTCAATTTTGTCTGTTGCCAAAGATCTTGGTTACAAAGTCGAAGAAGTAATGCTTTCCGTTGATGATTGGCGCGACGGAGTTGCCTCTGGTGAAATTACAGAGATTTTTGCTTGCGGAACTGCTGCAGTTGTTTCTCCAGTTGGTTCGGCCAAGAGTGCGATGGGAACTTGGGTGACAGGTGATGGACAACCCGGAACAATCACAATGCAGATCCGTAATCATTTGCTTGGAATTCAGCATGGAACAATTGTCGATTCACATGGATGGGTTGAAAAGGTCTGCTGATGCCAGTATCTGATGCATTTCACATATACGACACCACTTTACGTGATGGCGCACAACAAGAAGGTTTAAATCTTTCTGTCCATGACAAATTAGCAATAGCTCGTCATTTAGATGAACTGGGTGTTGGTTTTATTGAAGGCGGATGGCCAGGTGCAAATCCTAAAGACACCGAATTTTTCGCCCGTGCGAAAAAAGAATTAACGCTTAAAAATGCAACATTTGTGGCTTTTGGTGCAACTCGTCGACCAAATGTGAAAGCCGCAGATGATGTTTTGCTTGGAGCATTACGTGATTCAGGCGCGCCTGCAGTTACTTTGGTAGCTAAAGCTTTTGATCGCCACGTTGATTTAGCTCTTAAGACCACTCTTGATGAAAACCTTGAAATGATCCGTGATTCTGTCAGCCACTTAATTCAAGAAGGCCAGCGCGTTTTCCTTGATGCTGAGCATTTCTTTGATGGTTATCGCAATAATCGTGCGTATGCACTTGAAGTTGTTCGTACTGCTGCCGAAGCTGGGGCCGATGTAATTGCCCTTTGTGATACTAACGGTGGAATGTTGCCTGATGAGTTATCACAAGTTGTTCACGATGTTTTAACTGCAAGTTCTGCTCGACTCGGTATCCATTGCCATAACGACACAGGTTGCGCAGTTGCAAACTCGATGGCAGCAGTTGCCGCAGGTGCAACTCATGTTCAAGGAACGCTTAATGGTTATGGAGAGCGCACCGGAAATGCTGATCTAGTCACAATTATTGCAAACTTAGAGTTGAAAAAGCACCAACTTGTTTTGCCTCAAAATGCATTGCGTGAAGCTTTTAGAATTTCACATGCAGTTGCCGAGGTTACAAATGTTTCTTCAAGTGCACGTCAACCGTATGTTGGCTTCTCAGCATTTGCGCATAAAGCTGGTTTGCATGCCAGCGCTATAAAGGTGGACCCATCGTTGTATCAGCATGAGGATCCAGCATCAGTCGGAAACGATATGCGAATGCTTGTTTCTGATATGGCTGGTCGAGCATCAATTGAATTAAAGTCACAAGAACTTGGTGTGGATCTTGGTGGAGATAAAGAACTCATCGGGCGCATTGTTGACCGTGTTAAAGAAATGGAATCTCGCGGATTTACTTTTGAAGCTGCTGATGCATCCTTTGAACTTCTTGTTCATGAAGAAATGACCGGCAAGCGACCATCATTTTTTACAATCGATCACTGGCTTACAACAGTGGAAAGATCTGAAGATCAAAGCATTTTGACTAGAGCCGAAATTAAAGTCACCGCCATGGGAAAACAGATTTCTTGCACTGGAGTTGGAAATGGTCCGGTCAACGCATTTGATAATGCACTTCGCACGGGATTAAAAACTTTGTACCCAGAGTTAGAAGTTCTTGAGCTCACCGATTACAAGGTACGTATTCTCGAAGGGCGCTTGGGTACTGGCGCAGTCACTCGCGTTTTAGTTGAAACCAGTGATGGTAAGGGTGAATGGAACACAGTTGGCGTGCACGAAAACGTCATTGCTGCTTCGGCGATGGCACTTGAGGATGCTGTCACCTTCGGGCTTCTTCGTCAGGGACGCAAACCCGAGTAAAGTTTGCAAGGTGAGCGAAACATTTGAGAAGTTACTTGCCACTTTTCAACGCCACCTTGAAGTCGAACGTAACCTCTCCGTTCATACAATCCGTGCTTACATGGGGGACTTATCCTCTTTGCTTCAACATCTTGAAGATCTTGGGGTACATGAGTTAGCCAATTTGCAGTTAACACATTTGCGATCGTGGCTTGCCAACCAACAGATAAAAGGTGCATCCCGCACAACTATTTCAAGGCGGGCAGTCTCAGTCAGATTATTTACTCAATGGGCTGTAACTCAGAATCTTTTAGAAAAAGATGTTTCGGTAACTTTGGCTACACCTAAAGGCCACCGTACTTTGCCTGAAGTTTTAGGGATAGCAGATGCAAAAACTGCCATGGAATCAATGGCAACTCGCGCCAGCGAAGAAGAAACACCTGTGTCGCTTCGAGATGTAGCGATGGTCGAAATTCTCTATGCAAGTGGTGCACGCGTTGCCGAGCTCTGTGGATTAGATTTGCAAGATGTTGATTACAACCGCCAAACAATTCGTGTTTTGGGTAAAGGAAATAAAGAACGCGTTATTCCAATAGGAAACCCAGCAATGCGCGCACTTCGTACGTGGTTAGACCATGGTCGCGATCAGTTGGCCAACGCACAATCTGAAAAAGCGATCTTTCTTGGCATGCGAGGAAAGCGAATTGATCAACGCGCAGTTCGCACTGTTGTGTACGAAGCCTTATCTGCAATTGAAGGTATAGAACGTATGGGTCCACATGCGCTTCGACATTCTGCAGCTACGCATCTACTCGAAGGTGGCGCAGATTTGCGCACTGTTCAAGAAATTCTAGGTCATGCATCGTTAGCAACTACTCAAATTTACACTCACGTATCTACTGAACGTTTGCAAAAAGCATTTAAACAGGCGCACCCACGCGCATGAATAACTCAATAGTAGTAATTCCAACGTACAACGAAGTAGAGAGTATCGGCGCTTTGCTTGACGAGTTGAACTTACTCAAAATCGATGTATTAATTATTGACGATGGCTCACCCGATGGAACAGAACAGATTTGTTTGGCACATGGCGTTGAAGTTATTCAACGGGGGCAAAAGCTGGGCTTAGGAAGTGCTTATCGAGTTGGATTTCAAACTGCCCTAGATCGCGGATACAAAAACATCATCGAAATGGATGCCGATGGGTCCCATCAAGTAAGTGATTTAGTGAAAATGATGCAATGGATTGGTTCGGCTGACTTAATTATTGGTTCTCGTTGGGTACTCGGCGGACGGATTCAAAACTGGAGCAAGTTTCGCGAGTATCTTTCAAAAGCTGCAAATAGATATGCCAATCTCATGCTTTCTTTACATGTTTTGGATACAACGGCCGGCTTTCGAATTTATAGCGCAGAACTCTTAAACAAAATGCAGATATCAACTATTGCCAGCGAGGGTTATTGCTTCCAAATTGAGATGACTCGTAGAGCGATTGCTCGAGGGGGGTCGATCAAAGAAGTTCCGATTACCTTTATTGAACGTGAACACGGGGTAAGTAAAATGAGCCTTGCTATTGCCCTAGAAGCCGTGGTTCGCATCACCGCTTGGGGATTTGCCCGCATTATCGGGCGGTAATTTGCCCTCTCGGGCTCAGGTAAGATTTGGCCTGCACCGGGTTAGAGAAATTTAACCGGTGACATCTCAGCACTGCAGCGACCATCTGGTCGGTGAATCATCTCGGTCCGTTAAATCGGTAGATGAAATTCAGTGCGACGGGCCTGACAAATTGTTTGGCCATAAACCGAGCAGGTTTTTTCTTTGCATGCGTGCAGAGAAAAACCTAAGAAGGAGTATGCCGAAATGGCAGTTGTAACAATGCGCGAGCTCCTCGACAGCGGA
>CAINSH010000062.1 GCA_903852955.1 uncultured Actinomycetes bacterium
AACCAACTGTTTACGATCAACTCGGCATCGTGCAGCCTCGCTCTGGAAATCGTTCCGTTAATAATGCGCCACGCAATACTTATAAAACTAAAGATGGCAAGTGGGTAGCGATTTCAACTTCGGCGCAATCAATTGCCGAACGCGTAATGCATTTAGTTGGACACCCAGAAGTTATCGCTGAGCCATGGTTTGCATCCGGTGGCGAGCGAGCTAAGCATGCTGATTTATTAGATGGCTATGTTTCAACTTGGATTGCCGAGCGAGATACCGCCGAAGTTGTTCGCGCTTTTGAAGAAGCTGAAGCTGCAGTTGCTCAGATCTACGATATTCGCGACATCATGGCTGATAAGCAATTCCAAGCGCTAGACACTATTACAACCGTTGAAGATCCAAAATTAGGACCAGTTCGAATGCAGAATGTGCTTTATCGCATGAGCGAAACTCCAGGTGAAATTAACTGGACTGGGCGAACTAAGGGTGCCGATACTCACGAAATCTTGGCTCAAACACTAGGTTTATCCGAAAGTAAAATTGCTGAACTCGAAACTGCGGGAATAATCTCGCAATCCGTAACAACAGAGGGAAAGTGAAACCATGACTAAAATCTGGGATCAATTAAAAGCAGCTCGAGTAATCGATCTTTCCCAACCTATGTTTCGTGGCATGCCACAGTCACCTAACCACACTCCGTATCGCATGGTGCTTGATCGTCGACATGGTGATGTGATCTCAGAAGCTGGTGGTTCTGCAGCAAATGACATCATTGTTACCGGAACTCATGCAGGTACACACATCGATGCACTTGCACATGTTTCATTCAAAGGAAAAATTTTCGGGGGCATTGATGCCCAATCAGTAATGAGCCATATGGGCTTTAGCAAACATGGCATCGATACGGTTGCTCCATTCCTATGCCGAGGTGTTTTTCTAAACGTGGCTAAAGCCCTTAATAAAGAGGTTTTAGGCCCTGATTACGAGATAACAGTTGCTGATCTTGAAGCAGCGGAGAAGTTAGCTGGCGTTGAGATCGAAGAGGGTGATGTGGTTCTAATTGGAACCGGTTGGACCAAGAATTGGGGGAATAAAGATTTATTCCAAGGACAATCACTTGGCACGCCAGGTATTGGCGAAGCTGGCGCTAAATGGTTAGCTGCTAAGAAGCCTCGGGCATGTGGTGGCGAAACAATTGCGTTCGAACATATCCCAGCTGGTGCTGGTCACCGCGAACTTCCAGTTCATCGAGTCTTCTTAGTCGAATCTGGAATTCACATTATCGAAACCATGAAGCTAGATGAACTTGCTGATACTGGCGTAAGTGAATTCTTATTTGTATTAACTCCACTAAATCTACAAGGCGCAACAGGTTCACCAACGCGTCCACTGGCTGTATTGGTTTAATTCACTCATGAGCAGCGAGAAAACTCACGTTCAGCTTTTTGCTGAGTTCGCTGCTAACACCAAAGTTCTTTCCCCAAATATTGCCGCAGATGCGCGCGAAAGAATTCTCGATGTGCTCGGTAATAGTTTGGCTGGTCGGGCTGAATCGCTGCACGAATCAGATCCTGATCGTGCAGTTGAACGAGTAGTTGCAGCTTGGGGTGGCACGCCAACTTCAAGTGTGATTGGTTCAGAGCTTAAATTACCTTCTGCAAGTGCCGCTCTAATTAACGGCACCTTGGCCCATATTCTAGATTTTGATGACACACATTTGCCTTCAGTGCTTCATCCTTCTGCGTCGATTGTTCCAACGGCTCTTGCAGTGGCTGAAGAAATTGGCGCCTCGCCTGATCAAATTTTGCGTTCAGTTGCCATTGGAATTGAAATCACTAATCGACTCGGCATGGCTTCATACATACCAAGTGCGGGCAATTCGATTTTCTTTGAAAAAGGTTTCCACGCAACATCAATCTGCGGAACCATTGGTGCGTCAGTAACAGCCGCGATTTTGTATGGCCTAGATGCAGCCAAAATAGCTGATGCCATGGGTATCGCAGCAAGTATGGGCGCCGGAATCATTGAGGCAAACCGCACTGGTGGCACAGTTAAAAGAATTCACTGCGGTTGGGCAGCACATGGCGGCGTTGTTGCAGCCAGTATGGCGCGCGAAGGAATCACAGGTCCCCCAACTGTTCTCGAAGGTCGCTTCGGTTTCTTTAACGCATACCTTGATGGTCAATACGATGCTGGCGCGCTCCTTGATGGACTTGGCGATCGTTGGGAATTACTAAAGACGGCATATAAGCCATATCCAACAAACCATTTCACTCATCCTGGTATTGATTGCGCATTAGCGATTCGTGCGCAAGGAATTAAGGCAGCCGATGTCGAAAGTATTGAGTTAGGTGTTGCCGCCCCGGTCATTAGAACTATTGGCGAACCACGCGAAGAGAAGATTCATCCAAAATC
>CAINSH010000063.1 GCA_903852955.1 uncultured Actinomycetes bacterium
CGCCGCAACGATCCAGACCGTATGGAACTAAAGAAGTTCTGTCCACGTTGCAAGTCTTCAACACTTCACCGCGAAACTCGCTAATGATCAATCCCGATTCGGTCGGGCGCACCTTTCATGGTGCAGATCAAATTACGGTTACACAATCTGAAATAGATGCTTTTGCTGCCGTCATTGGCGAAACTGACACAACCGTTGCACCCCCAACTTTTTCAATTCGAATCTCGCTTTCTCAATATGAATCAATCCTGACTCAACCCGAAATCGGAGTTAACTGGTCACGCTTAGTTCATGGTGATCAAAAGTTTGAAATCTTCCGCCCAGTTGTAGCCGGTGATGTATTTACGTGTTCGGCAACGATTGAAACTCTTCGCGTAGCTGCCGGCAATGAAATTATCTCGGTCCGCTCCGATCTGCATAACGGCGCAGAATTAGTTGTTTCTTCTTGGTCAACATTGGTGGTGCGGGGATGATTGAAGTTGGAACCGTTCTTGCAGAAAAAATCTACTTTATTGATCGTGCGTTGTTGAAGGCTTATGCCGATGCGAGCGGAGATCAAAATCCAATTCATCAAAACGAAGAGTTTGCATTATCTGTTGGGCTACCTAATGTAATTGCCCATGGGATGCTGACTATGGCCCTTGCCGGAAAATACGTAACTGACTGGGCTGGCGGAAGCGCAAACGTTCGCGAATTTTCAGCCCGCTTTATTAAGCCCGTAATTGTCCCGGCCGATCAACAAGTTGATTTAACCGTGGTTGCAACAGTTTCTGAAGTAGATGGTAATTGCATCAAACTGGACATCACAGCAACTTCAGCTGGAATAAAAGTGCTGGGAATGGCTAAAGCAGTCGTAATTCGATGAACATTCCAGAAGCAGTAACTCAGTTAGCGCAAGCGCGCATGGATGCGCGTGCAGCGAAAGATTTTGCCCTTGCGGATAAATACCGTGATGAACTTTTACATGCAGGTTATGAAATCGTTGATGTCGTTGGGGGATATGAACTCCGTGAAAAGAAGCCCTATATAACGCTGGCTTTTGCCCGAGATATCCGACCAATAGATTTAGAGTCAGAAGTAACAGTTGGAATTATTGTTGATGGCTTTACTGATGATGCTCTCGAAACCGTAAAGACAGTAAAAGCTAATAGTGACTGCGCAGTTGCCATTATTTCAATTGGTGATGCCGGCGCACTCTTTGAGCAGATGGATAAGCGCACGTATTTAATCTCGGTAGCACCAGGTGCGAGTTGGGCGGATTGCGCAAATGTTTTCCTTGAAAAATTGAGCAGTAAATACGTAATTCTTATGGATCCATCAACGCGATTTACTGGCGATGCGATTGCTCCGGTAGTTGCAGAGTTAGAAAAAGGTGATTACGTAGCGGTGGGTTGGCGCGGCGGACTTGTAAATCTTGAAGATGAGTGGCGCAGCGTTGACGATAAAGGTGTTGGCGAAGTAGATGTTCTCTTTTCTTACTTCATGGCATTTAATCGTGAAGCTATGACTCAAGTTGGCGGTTTTAATCCGCGCGCCATTTATTATCGAAATGCTGATATCGAATTTTCTCTTAAAATTCGCCAGGCCGGTGGAAAACTGCTTCAAATGGATCTTCCACTCATTCAAGACCGCCACCATGGTTATCACGATACAGATCCTGAATATCGTGACGCACAATCTAAAAAGACCTTTGACCGCATCCTGGATAAGTACAGAGGCAAAAGCGCAATTTTGTCGCCACGTCGGTAGCCTTTATCCATGACCGAGCTTTCCAAATACACCAGCTTTCATGTGGGTGGGCCGGCTAAGAAAATCCTTCAAGTTTCAACCGAGGCCGAAATAATCGCTGCAATTGAAAGTGCGGGAGATTCACCAATTTTGATTCTAGGTGGCGGAACTAATGTTTTAGTTTCTGACTCAGGATTTGAAGGCACAGTTATTCGTATTTCTAATAACTCCGTTCAAGCCGAAGTTGATGCATGTAGCGGCGCTACATTAACAATAGGCGCAGGTGAAAACTGGGATGAATTAGTTTTAACTTCCATTAACAACGGCTTTGCAGGTCTTGAAACTCTTAGTGGAATTCCAGGCACTGTTGGTGCTGCACCAATTCAAAATATCGGTGCATATGGCCATGAAGTTTCAGAATTTATTACCAGAGTTAGAACTTACGATCGGGTCAGCAAAGAGATAAAAACCTTTACTAATAGTGAATGCGAATTTTCATACCGTAGTTCACATTTTAAAGCGCACCCCGGCCGATATGTTGTTCTTGAAGTCCAGTTTCAGATTCGCCGAGGCGAAATGAGTGATCCAATAACTTATATTGAACTTTCTAAGAAACTTGGCGTTGACATGGGGGACAAGGCACCAGTTGTAGATGTACGTGCAGCAGTCTTGGAACTTCGAGCAATTAAAGGAATGTTGTTAACTCCACAAGATAAAGATTCGTGGTCGGCTGGATCATTTTTTACTAACCCAATTATTTCGCAACAAGCTGCTGATGCTTTACCTAACGCTGCACCTAAATGGCCGTTAATTGACGGCCGTGTGAAAATCTCTGCAGCCTGGTTAATTGAAAACTCCGGAATTCATAAAGGCGATGAAGTTGGCGGCGCACGAGTTTCGACTAAGCACGTACTAGCGTTAACAAATTCTGGAAATGCCACTGCAGCAGATATTGCGGCGTTGGCAAAAAAAGCACGCGATCAAGTGCACAGTACTTTTGGAATCACACTTGAAGCTGAAGTAAATCTAATTGGATTAGAGATTTAGCCTTCAGTAATTAGCTTTTTAATACGCCCGATACCTTCAACAATGTCGGCATCACTTGTGGCATATGAAAAACGCAGGTATCCAGATGGACCAAAAGCCTCACCGGGCACTGCTGCAACTTCAACTTCTTCCAAAATCAACGTGGCTAATTCAGCCGATGTCGTTGGAGTTTTTCCACGGAAAGTTTTACCGAGTACGCCTTTAACTGATGGATAGACATAGAAAGCACCTTGTGGGGTTGGGCATTCAAAGCCTGGAATCTCATTAAGTAAATCAACAATTAATTTGCGTCGACGGTTAAATGCTTCACCCATTGTGTGGACGGCATCAAGATTTCCATTCAATGCTGCAATCGCTGCACGCTGTGAAACATTTGAAACGTTTGAAGAAAGATGTGATTGCAAGTTAGTGGCGGCCTTGATGACATCTTTAGGACCAATCATCCAGCCCACACGCCACCCAGTCATTGCATACGTCTTTGCAACACCATTTAGAATGATGCAAGTATCGGCAAGACCTGGAACTAATACTGGCAAGCTTGGCGCAGTTGCACCGTCATATAAAAGATGTTCGTAAATCTCATCAGTGACGACCCAAATATTATTTTTTAGCGCCCATTCACCAATCGCTTTGGCATGTTCTACTGAATAAACAGATCCAGTTGGATTTGATGGTGAACAAAAAAGCAAAACTTTAGTTTTAGGTGTACGTGCAGCCTCAAGTTGTTCAACAGATACAAGATAATTTTGAGTTTCATCGGCAAAAACTTCAACTGCTTTTCCGCCAGCTAACTTGATGCACTCTGGGTATGTTGTCCAAAAAGGCGATGGCAATAAAACTTCATCTCCTGGGTCGACAATTGTGGCGAATGCTTGATACACCGCTTGCTTTCCACCATTAGTTACTAAGACTTGATCAGCAGTGATGTCATAATTTGAATCACGCTTTGTCTTTGCAACAATTGCTTCGCGTAAATCTGGAAGACCTGGCGTTGGTGTGTAACGGTGATTAGCTACAACTTTTGTAGCAGCCGCGGCCGCTTCAACGATGTAATCAGGCGTTGGAAAATCTGGTTCGCCCGCACCGAAACCAATTACCGGTCGGCCGGCAGCTTTAAGTGCTTTTGCCTTGGCATCAACGGCCAATGTGGCAGATTCAGCGATAGCTGCGATACGGGATGAAATACGTGAGCTCATGGGCTTAGTCTGCCTCATCTTTAAGCGCGAGTTAGACCTAAGCCCC
>CAINSH010000064.1 GCA_903852955.1 uncultured Actinomycetes bacterium
GAAACGCTCTTGCCAAAGTTGTTAAAGCCCAAGAAATTATCTCTCATTCTTATTTGGACTAGACCATAAGGAACTGTGGCACCTGAAACTGAATCGGGAGAAAACCCAATCTTTAACTGTAAGCAGCGATCACCGTTGCAAGGGTTGGCTGCAGCTGAAGTTGAACTAGATGCTGATGTGCCACTTGGTACTAGTTGCAAGGCCTTAAGCATGATTCCCTTAGGAAAGATTGCACCGGTAAGCCAGTTTATTTTTCCCCAACCACTTGGTGCAAAAACAAGTCCATCTGCAGTCAAGTAACCGCCACTTGCAATAGTTAAAAACGCTGTACCAGGTTGTGAAACAAAATCCTCAGCCAAAGAGCACGGCGCTCCAAAAAATACGTTACAGGTAATAATCACAGGCTTATCTACAGTCTGACCAAAAGAGTTCTTATCAGAACTATTTACCGGGCAGAGTCTTAAACGTCCACCACTTTGCACATTGATAGAAGTAGCGCCAGCAAAAACTAACTGCGTCCCGGCGGAACCATTACAACTTCCCCCATTGTTAGAGCTGTAATTTGCCGACACGAAATACTTATTACTTGGAATATTGAGAACTAGTGGCGCGCCACCGTTTGATACAAATTTATTGCTTTGCCCAAAGTAAATCGGTCTATCGCTCCTGCTGCCACAGCCACTGCCTGAAGACAAACTGCTGTTAATCGTGGCCAGAACCGTTGAATCGATAATGCCACTTGTAAACCTGCATGTTGAGCTAGAAAACGAGGCAACCCCGTAGACCGGAGAAATGTAAGAATTTTGGTATTGGATATACCCGGCAACTGCTGAATTAACGACCGTTGGATCCATCTCTGCTGGCAAGAAGTTTTCATCACACGATGGATATTTTGAAGCTAAATCTGCCGCATTTACATACGGTTTAATTTCAGCGCAACCACCTGCTGCAGTTTTAATCTGCGGGACATGTTGGCTATCAGAATTATTAGTCAAGGCTAGTCTTAAAATGGTTCCGCAATTTGAATCAACGTTCCAGCGTGAAGAGCTATTGAGTAAACCACCATTTAAATTCAAAGTTGATGAGCAGTTTGAAATTTGCAGGCCTGAATCAACACCAATCGTGCCTGTAGTGCTGGTTCCAACCAACATATAAGAAGCCAGCGGTTCAACTACTCCACTATTTGGTGAGTTAATACAGTTGACTTTTATTTTGCCGGGTTGCAAGGTTTCGCCGATTGAATTATTTGCTTGATTGACTACGGCCGTTTTAATCGAATAATCAATGTCATTAACTAAATTCGCAGCAGTACAAGGGTTTGCATATGATCCGACTAAATAACCGTTGGTTCGCGTCGAACATCCTGGGAAATCAAATGCACCATTTGCATCGGGCAGCGCTTGTGCGCAGTTGATTGAACTTTGAACCGCTAAAGCTACTGCCGCACTTTTCTGTGCAGATTTAATTAAAGTTTGGTTGATTGCAGCATTACTTGACTGAGTAAGAATTGATACAGACATCAACCAAAGGCTGAGTAACACAACCATGACAAGGACTAATGCAAGGGCTGCACCTTCCTCTTTTTTTAATCTCTCTTTTAATGTGTTCATTAGTTATCAATTCTTCTGTTGAGATTTGCAAGTGGTTTGATAGAAGTTAACGCAACACCATTACTGTCTTTGTAGCGGATGTTTACATCGCACCTAGATTGTGCGCCTAACCGGGCAGAAGTTAATACGGCCATAGGTACTTTGCAGCCAGCGTAAGGAAGACCGAAATAGTAGGCGCCCTGAGCTGGAATTGATCCGTATGTCACGGTGTCATCACTATCCACGCATGACTCATATCCTTGGCCGCCATCGGCTTCAGATAAGTAGTCGGTCTTGCAAAAAAGTATGGTGTTTCCAGTTAAATTAGCATCTACTGATTGCCCAGTTGAATCGAGATCATCTAAATTAACAAATATTGCTGGGCAATTTGGTTTGCCAATATCGTATTTTCTGGCAATTCCAAGAAAACCATTAGTGGCCGATTTACATAACGCATCGCCAACATTGAGCATTGTTTGCGGTGGCAGACTTGATCCGCACACTCGGCGCGTGATTTGGAATGTATTTTTGTTACCAAAATTATCTACTTGGGATACAAGGTCATATTCAACTTTTTGTACTAAGAGAGTTGAACTGTAAGTGGTATTTACATCCACATTCGTTGGCACAGTCCTGATATTGACTGTAAAAAGCGGGCGACCTTTTTCAGAATTTATTGAAAAATTCGATCCGATTCCATCACATAATTGCAATGTATTTGCCGAGGTTGGCTTATTTCCAGAGTAAACATAAAGGCTTTCAGAGTTACTTATATCGGCTTTTAATCTCTGCGAAAAAACAACCGACTGCTGAGCATTAATTGCCTCTTCAGCAGTGACTTGAAGAGTTTTCGACGCACCCATGGTCACATTTGAAATAACGACCGAAATAAAGGCAGTAATAATTAAGGCTAATAAAACCTCAATTAAAGTCATGCCTGAATCAGAGTTAAGCGCTTTTAGCTTAACTCTGCTCAGTTTGCCCTTATTCATTGGCTAACTCTCTATTGAAAGACATGATCAACCTTTGCCTACGGAACTACAAGGTAAGGCTGATCTATGTCTACAGATGTGGAGGCAACAAGTGAGGAGGTGCTAGTACTTGTCGAAGGTGAGGTAACACTTGCCGTGCTCGAGGTAGCTGAGATGATCGGCAAGTTTCTTCCTTCGTTATAGCTGCTACTGCTTGAGCTAGATGAATTACTCAAATCAAATAACTGGCCTGCAATCAAAATAAAGTTGGTGGCCGATGATTTGAAAGTCAGGGCAATTGGAGTATTTCTGACAAGCGGGCTTCTAAGCGCAATGCTTCCGCATGAATTACAAGAGTTGTTGGCAACGACCGCAGTTTGTGTACCGTTCTGAACAGATATTTGATAACTGCCTGAAGCCAGTGAGCTTGGGATCACGAAAGTAAGTGAAGTTGAGCTCTTATTTGTAATGTCACTTCCTGAAATAGTTAACGCCGAACCAGACTTACTACCGGAGTTACCAATAGAAGTTGAGTATTTCTGCAGATAAATCTTTATGTTGTTTGTATCTGTACAGAAATTCGTACCAGTCAAGGTCACTTGCGTAGAGCCCTTAACTATGGAACTTGCCGAACCAACTGAGAACTTTGTAACAGTTGGCTTAGGTGTAAGCGTGAAGTTGGATACGTAATCTCCGGAGTTATTGGTCGATACAGCGTTTGAAGATACAGAAACTGTAGGTGAACAATCTGTCGGTGCAGTAGAGCTCAACTTTCCATTAGGGCTAGATGATGAAGAGGTTGTAGCCAAAGTATCTGTTGCTGATCCAGAAGATATAGCGAGACTTTGACCGTTCCATTTAACGAACTTTGCACACTTTAAACCGCTTCCGGAAACCTTTACCGTTGAACCTGAGATCCAAGTGCCATCGGTACCGCTTGAGTTTGTACCAACTCCAGTGACTACTGGTGTGAAGTTAGCTGACACGGTAATTGATTTTGGAGTCCCAGAACTTGATCCATAACCTGTATAGACAAGCACTGGGAGACTCTGCCCAGTTGTTATGTCGCAACTCAATGCAACGTCGAGATTAGTATCACTTGTGTTAGACGCAGTAGCGTTAACGCTATTTATCTTCACACCACCGCCGCTTGCGCTCGGGTAGAGTGAGCTAAAGCCAGTTCCATTAAGGGTAATTACTTGGCCCATGTTTGGGGTTGAAGTAACTACATCTTGGTTATTGACGTTTACAGTAATTGACTTAACTCTTGGAGTTACGTAGAAGTTAAGTAGTGAGGTGTAATTAGTAGTTCCGCTTGTGACAGTCATAACGCCATCTTGAGCATTTGTATTCGGAATACCATATGGGGACATAGTTGCAGCAGTTGGTACAGTTAATCTAATTTCATTTTCACTAGCAGAATCGCAAAATACCTTACAAGATCCACTGGATGAATATGTTTGAACCGCACCAGCACCAAACTTAACGGATTTAACGTTTTTTAAACCGGTTCCAATAACAGAAATATTAACTCCGGCACCCGCGCCATCTATTGAGTTACCGGCTGAACCATTTGCAGATCCGCTGCCCGGGCCAAAGTAGTTATCACCGTAATCACCGTTGTTATTGTTGTTGTTATTTGAGCTTCGCGAAATGAAGTCAACAATGACTGGTTCTGGGTGGAAGTTAAAGACAGAAGTTCCATCGCCTGCAGCATTGGTTACATACACCTTGCCTGCAATAGCACTTGCTGGAACACATGTGGTGATTTGATTATCAAAGTTTAAAATCGTGGCACTGTTGCTATACCTTGAAGAAGATGTAACCCAAGCAAAAGTCGTTGGCGCTGTTGTAACGCTTGCAGGGCGGTTCTTGAACGATACAGACGTATTAGTTCTGGTGGTTCGGCTCCATGAACTCTGTGAAGATGAAGAACCATTTGAACCAGTACACAAAGACGTGTTAGATGAAGTGAGTGCTCTGGTATTAATTAATCCTGGAACACGACCATCTACACAACCAGTAGTTCCTGGAAGACATGTGAACTCAACCAAGTTTGCAGTTGTGAAGTTATAGCCCTGAAAAGTTACTTGGTTTGTATTTCCTGATCCCCATGGGTGATATCCAGCTGTTACTACATCGCTAACACCGGCATCAATGGCCTTGGCAGTTGTGTAAGAACCACCTGCGTCATCAACAATTGGAGTTGGGATTGAGAAGTACTCATAAGGGGTGGTGTCTATTCCGCCTTGAGTTTCTACGGTAAAGGTGTGCCCTTCAGTATTTGAAGTATTAGCTACATTGCCAGGAACTTTAAATGAAATTGCGCTGTCGCTGTATGGGTAATAACTAGTTGTTGATCCAGGCAGCAAAGGTTTGAAGTTTGCTGCTGGAACTTCGACTCCGTTAAACATTACAGTCAAAGGATTAACTTTTATATCGTCAGGATTGCCAAGTAGATAATCACCCGAAACGGTTACAACGTCATCTTTTACACCACAAACACCATCGGCTGGAGTATTTGGAAGCGCCGCAACATAGTCTGGGCAATCTCGAACGTTTCCAAACTTATCCTTGACAATGAAAGCTGTAATAACTGGCTTAGGAAAAGTTACTGTTACTAATACTGAGGCTTGTTGCAACAAGAAGTTTGTATCTGTGTCGTAACCTTCAATAGTTAGTACTGCTGCACGAGTAAGCGGATACGCCGGAAGTGTGCGTCGAGTTGAAGTAACGGTCAGCGTGCTTCCAATAACTTTTGCATCCCAATCGGCTGGAATTCCACTTGCTACAACGTTAAAAATTAAGCTGCTATTTGGTGTTGGACATGGATCTGTTCCATTGCCACTTGTTGCCAAAGCAGTTAAAGCCATATTTGCAGAACCTGGGTTATTGACGCCTAGTTGATAACTTCCACCAGAGAAAGTGATGTTTGAGGCGATCTTACAAATTACTCCGCCGCCGTTAAATGAACCATCTGCATTTCGTGGACGAGAAGTCTTGATAATGTCGCGATACACGCGAGTTGAAAGTTCGGTTGTTGCCGCATTAGTTTTACCTGTTTGCTTAGCAACATCTTGAGCTAAGTGGATACGTTGAACTGTTGGCTTGTAGTTAGCTCGGCTAAATGCCAAAGCGATTTTTCCACTACCTGGCGGGGTATCTAAACAAGGAACCCACTCATTAATCTGAATGGTCTTTCCAGAGCCATCGGTGTACTTGTAATTAAGGAAAGTTTCGATAGTTACATCTGTATTTGCATTCTTGCCAACTGCATATGGGTTTGCAGAAGTTCCATCGCAAGCAATGTATTTCGCGCCGTCATAGGCGGCTACTTCTGATTCAAGGCCTGAAAGGGCCACTGTTTTAGTAGATATTCCACGGCTTTGTTGAGTGGATCCCTGTAAGAGTTGGACTAGGGCTGCGCCGGCAAGGGCCAAAATAACTAGAGCGACAAGCACTTCTACAAGTGAAAAACCCGCATCGCCTTTGGTTTTATTCTGCTTTGCCATTTGTAACTAGCCTCCCAAGCTCGTACTTGAATAAATTCCATACATCGCAGATACAAGAGCGATAGCAACGAAACCAACGCCACCACCCACAACTGCCAAAACAACTGGTTCAACTAAAGCCGTTAGGTTCTTTAAACGGTAGTCAACTTCTTTTGCATAGTAATTTGAGGCGTGGCTCAACTGATCAGTTAATCGACCTGATTGTTCACCCACGCGCAAAATCTGGATTGTTTCAACCGGAAACACATTGGATGCTTCAAGCGGTTCGGCTAAGCCTTCACCACGGATAACACCATCACGGGCAGCACGAACTGCGTTTCTAAATGCCGAGTTGCCCATAGAAGTAGATGCAAGAGTTAAGGCATCAGGCAATGGAACATCGGCCTTAGTTAAAGAACCCATAACACGGGTAAAGCGTTCAAGAATAATAATCTTAATAATTTCACCCAAAAGTGGGGCTTTCAAAATGGCCTTATCAAAAACTAGTCGGCCAGCTTCGGTGCGCAAGAATAAATTAAAAACAACACCAGCAATTGCCATTCCTAACAACACAAAGATCCACTGCTCTGAAAAGAAGTTCGAGACATTTAGAAGAATCTGTGTAGATTTTGGAAGCTTTGTATTTAGAGATGCGAAGAATAATGAGAACTTTGGCAAAACCGTGGTGCTCAAAATGATAACTGCGCCAACTGCCAAAGTGATAAGAATGATTGGGTAGTACATAGCCGACTTAACTGCTCGGTTTGATGCTAAATCTCTTTCAAGATATGAAGCTAGAACTTCGAAAGTTTCGGTGATTTCACCCGTGCGCTCTGAAGATTCAAGAATTGAGATGTAGTAGCCAGGAAAAATATTTCCATGGTGACGAGCGGCCTGTGGCAAAGTTTCACCATCACGAATGTCATTAGCAATCTCATTAAGAACAGCCTTTAACTGCTTGCTCTTAGAAGATTCTGCCAACATCAAAATTGAATCTAGAAGTGGAACACCAGCGGCAGAAAAAGCTGCCAACTGGCGAGTTACTTGAAGCAACCCAGCCTGTGAAATTGATCCACCAATTTCTAATTCAAGAAGGCTTTTCTTTTCATTTAGTTCAAGAACATTTAAACCTTTATTCGAAAGCTCCATACGGGCAAGAGCACGGTTCTCGGCGACAACTGTAATTTTCTTTTCTTTGTCGTTTTCGTCAATAACGATTGCTTTAAATTTGCGAGGCTTGATTTTTTCAGCCTTAACCTTTTTTGGAGCTTTAGCGGCTTTAACTACTGCAACGCTTCCGTCATCTTTTGATTTTCTACTCAACATTTTGTGCCACCAATTCGATAACCTCTGAAACTGAAGTTTGACCACTTGCGACCAAAGACAAC
>CAINSH010000065.1 GCA_903852955.1 uncultured Actinomycetes bacterium
CTGGAGGTCACATTTGTAAACGGCGCAGCTGAACCTTTAGTTGGTGCCTGCGCAATTGCTCGGGACAAAAAACTTCAAAACGGTTTAGTAAAAATTTACAGTAAAGAAATTGATTCAACAACATGGAGTCAGTTGTATCTGGCTAATGCCGAGGCTTTGTTGGCCCGGGTCAGGCATTCTCAGCAAGCGGCTGTGGCCACATGTGTGGATTTCTTTGTTGATGCTCTAACAAAGAACAAAATGATTCATACATTTGGTACCGGACATTCACATTTGTTGGCCGAAGAAATCTTCTATCGCGCCGGCGGTTTGGCAACAATTTATCCAATTTTGGATGAGCGTTTGATGCTGCATAAAGATGTAGTCAAAGGCAGCCAGTACGAAAGATTGCCAAATCTTGCCCAAGAGCTACTTGATAAGCACCCTGTAGTTGAAGGCGATGTTGTCATTGTGATTTCAAACAGTGGCGGCAATCAAGTCACCATTGATTTAGTTAAGCTGGCAAAGAAAGCTGGTGCCAAAGTAATTGCAGTAACCAGCGTCAATCATGCAACCAGCAGCCAAGCAAGATCAAAGGCAGCTGAAAAGATTCATCAATTGGCAGATGTTGTTTTAGATAATTCTGGCGTAGTTGGTGATGCATCTGTGCGCGTGGCCGGGTCTTTGATGTCAGTTGGGCCAACATCTACAGTTGTTGGTGGTGCGCTATTGCAATCAGTAGTGGTTGGAACAGTTGCGGAATTAATCAAACGTGGTGTTCAGCCCGAGATTTTCTTGAGCAGCAACTTGGCTCAGGGCGATGAAAACAACGCTGCGTTATTTGATAAGTACCGATCTTTGATTGATCTTTATAACTAACTTACTTAACTGCGCCTTCAGTTAGCCCCTCAATTACTTTTCGGTTAAAGATTACGTACACAATAATCATCGGTACAGTCACGATGGTAAGGGCGGCAAAAAGTAAGTGGTAATTGGTGGAATAGCGGGTTGAGAAAGTTAATAAACCAGTTGGAATAGTTTTTAAATCATCATTTTGAATGTAGACAAGTGCTAAGAGGAATTCATTCCAGGCACTTAATACGGTAAATACTGCAACCGTTGCAATTCCTGGCTTGAGCATGGGAAGTAAAATGCTTTGGTAGACCCGCAAATCCCCTGCGCCATCAACGCGTGCGGCTTCAAAAAGTTCTTTAGGTAGATTTTGGATATAGGCACGAAATAACCAAATAGCTAAAGGCAAACCCATAGCGGTGTAAGGAAGAATCAAAGCCATGCGAGTGTCTTTAATTCCCAAAGTATCAAAGAGGGCATTTTGTGCGATGAAGTAAGACTGCAGCGGCAGAATTAATCCCAAAGTAATCAGCGCCATTAACTGCTTGGAGAATTTAAATTGCAAGCGCGTAAAGGCAAAAGCTGCCATTGATCCAAAGAGTAAAACGGCGCTGGTGCATGTGCCGGTAACGATTGCGCTATTGATTGCATACTTTCCTAAACTGCCAGCAGTAAAAGCTTCAGCAAAAACACCGAAATCCCAGGTTGTCGGAAGCGAGAGCGGATTTAAAGCAATTTCTTCATTACTTTTTAGCGCAGATAAGGCCATCCAGAGTAGAGGGACAAAATAGATCAGCGAGTACATAGCCATTGCGATATGAAAAATTGGATTGCGCTTCATTAGTACTCCACCACCGCATCGGCTTTTGTGCGTACTTTGTTATAAATCAAGCCCACGCCAACTACTACCAGGGTCAAAATTACTGCCAGCGCCGAGCCATAACCCATTTGCTGATCACGGAATACGACTCGTACTAAATAAGTTGTAGGCACTTGGGTTGTGTCATACGGGCCACCGTTGGTTAAAACATAAACCAGGTCAAACACCTGAATTCCGCCAGTAAAGCAGAGCAAGATGGCAACTTCAGTTAAGTTTTTAATCATCGGAATTTTTATTCCACGAAGTAACTGCCATTCACTTGCACCATCTAAACGCGCAGATTCAATAATGGTGCTGGGGATTCTTTGAAAGCCGGCATAGAAAATTGCCATGTAGAAACCTGCAAAAATCCAACCTGAAATAACTGAAATTGAAAGTAGCGCAGTTGATTGATCACCTAGCCAAATATGTTGCCAGGACTCTAAACCAAGGTTGCCGAGAATTCGATTAAGGATTCCTAAATCAGGATTTAGTAGGAAAGTCCAGAGCACTGAAATTACAACAAGTGGCAACATGACTGGTGTAAAGAAAGCGACGCGATAGAAAGTTGTATTGCGCTTAGAACTTACTAATCCTGCAAGTAAAAGACCCACTACGACTTCTAGAACTAAGGTGGCTGCAATATAAATTCCCGCATGCCAATAAGAGTTCATATAGATCTTGTCATTAAAGGCTCGAACAAAGTTTTCAAAGCCAACAAAACTAGGTGTACTAAAACCATCCCAGTCGGTCAGACTTAAACCAAAAGTTGCGATGATAGGTCCAAGAATTGCCAGCGAAAATATGGCAAAAGCAGGAGCGACCAGGAAGTAAGGGATCCAACGTGCTGTCGGTTTCATTCCCCTACCATCCTGGTCGCTTTACTCTGTTTTTTTCAAGCCAAGCGGTTACTTAAGTGCAGCAACCTTTTCTTGCGCAGCATCAAGGGCGGCTTGTGGTGAAGATTTTCCACCAATAGCTTCGGCTTGAGCAGCGTTTAGTGCATCGGCAACTGGAAGTGCAAAGCCAGTATCAGGTGGTGCAACAACAACGGTTGCTCCATCTAGTAATGCGTTGATTTTGGAAGTTAGAGGATCAAGAGTTCCGCTAGCAAGTGACTTAAGCAAAAGCACGGTGCCAGAATCTGCGATTTTCTGCGCATTTTCGGCGTTGTAGAGCTCTTTAAAGAACTCCATTACTTCTGCCTTTTTGCTGCTCTTAGCATTTACCGCATAGCCGGTGTAAACAGCCATGATGCTGTTTTGATCTCCGGCGCCGCCATTAATTGCAGGCAAGTTAATAAAGTCCATCTTAAATTTTGGAGCTTCAGCTTGCTGAGTACCAATTAGCCATGACCCGATTGGGTGCATTGCCGCTTTTCCTTGGAAGAACAAACTTGCTGCTTCGTTGTCAGCAATACTGTTTACAGATTCGTTGACGTAACCGTTCTTAGCAAGATCTGCAAGGACAGTTAAACCCTTAACGAATTCAGGGCTATTCATTGGCTTACTCTTTTGCAAAATTTCTGCATACAAAGCTTCACCGGCTACACGAGAAAGAATGTGTCCGCCCCAGTTTCCAACTGTCCAGAGATCTTTATTTCCCTGAACGAAGCAATTTGTCTTGGCAGCCTTAAACTTTGCGCAAGCAGCGTTTAATTCATCCCAAGTCTTTGGTGCAGTAACGCCATACTTAGTAAACATATCGACGTTGTACCAAAGTACGTTTGTAACATCGCGAGTACGCGGAATCATTGAAAGTGCGCCACCAGAGTCATATCCAGCAAATGCGCCTTCGTTAAATAAATCTTTTAGTCCACTTGATTCCATGTCGCCAGAAATATCAGCGGCATAACCTTCTGCAACGCGCTGATCTAAGCGAGCACCAGCCCATTCAAAATAAGCATCCGGACTATTTTTGCCATTGAGCAATGTTGGAAGACCAACTGTTGAATAAAGATCGTCATCCTGCTGAATAAATTCAACAGTCCAGCCTTCGTGTGCGGCTTCATACGAAGCTTTAGCAGCTTCCCACACTGGTAGTTCTTTATCACCCAAACTTGGTGTAGCAATGCGCAAAACTTTATCTGCGCTATCGCCTTTAGAGCATCCTGTGATAATTGCTAAGCCCA
>CAINSH010000066.1 GCA_903852955.1 uncultured Actinomycetes bacterium
ATAGCGGTAAGTCGAGGGGCAGCAATTGTCCAAATTGCAGTTACTAATCCAGTTGTCATAAGTACAACGAGAACCCATCCGGGAACATCACCACGTTCGTCGCTGAGAGCTCTTTTCAAAGGCAAAGTACATCGGGCGATGAAGGCATGTGCTTTATGAAGAAAATCTAATTGATATCGCAAAGCTCGGTTTGTAAATTTCTCAATTGAAATTTCAATTTCGTTAGTTGTGTTCAAGGGCTCCTCCTAATATGTAGATGGAGGGAACTATCTAATTATTATGAGTGAAAGATGGGAGTAAGAGTGCCCTATGTGAATAAAGGGAAGTTGTGGAAACTAAAGCAGTGCAGGTGCGATCTCCGGGAACCATGAAAGCGCTTCATCACGGAAATTACCTTCGGCTTCAAGTTGGCAGAATATTCCAGTTGTTCCGAGTGTGACCCTGTGAATCAATACATACTCTGCAGGTAAATTAAGTTGGAAACCAATTTTTGCTGTGGGATTACGCGGATCGCCTACGCGTGCGCTCTGATCGCGTAACCATTCACGCGAGTATTTGAAGGTTTGTGTGCGCAATGGCTCCACAAGTGGAACAAGGAAATCAAGAACTAAATTTGGATCAACATCAACATCAGCCAATATGAATCCATCTTTTTTGAAACCTTCATAGAGTGCGGTGGAATCATCATCGAGTGCATGCTTGAGAAGTCGTTTCATAGGTTCTGGAAAACCACCAGGCAAACGATTACACGCACCAAAATCTAGAACACCGAGACGTCCATCGGCGAGAAGACGAAAATTTCCGGGATGCGGATCTGCATGTAATAAACCTGCGCGATCTGGTGATGTGAAATGAAAACGGGCTAATTTCATTCCTGCATTATTTCTCTGCTCTTGTGTGCCTTTTGCAATGATTTGAGAAAGCGGAGTTCCCTCTAGCCATTCCGAAACTAAAACACGATCAGAGACCATAACAACTTTAGGAATAGCGATATCTGGATCACCATCGTAAACACGTGCATAGGTTTCTTGTGCTTGCGCTTCGTATCGGTAATCAACCTCTTCAATAATTCTTGAGCGAAGTTCTTCGAGTAATGGTTTCATTTCAAGCCCAGGCATTACTAATTGGAAGATCTTTGCAAAACGCTGAATTTGATTTAGATCAGAGATAAGTGCTTCAGCTGCGCCGGGGTATTGAATCTTTACCGCAACAACACGACCATCTTTCCACTGTGCTTTATGCACTTGGCCAATAGATGCAGATGCAGTGGGAAGATCTTCAAAACTTGCGAAATTGTCTCGCCAATCTTCGCCAAGTTCTTTGGCAAGTACTTTATGTACAACGCGAGTAGGCAGCGGCGGCGCAGACTCTTGTAACTTTGTAAGAGTTTCTCGATATGGCTTAGCAATTTCTTCAGGTAAGGCCGCTTCAAAAACTGAGAGCGCTTGTCCAAATTTCATCGCGCCGCCTTTGAGTTCTCCAAGTACTTTGAAGAGTTGCTCTGCAGTTTTCTCTTGAATCTCAGCGAAAACTACATTGCTCGATTGACCAACTA
>CAINSH010000067.1 GCA_903852955.1 uncultured Actinomycetes bacterium
CTGTGGTGCGGCTTCATAAGTTGAATTCGTAACAACTGAAGAGACCGGACGAGGTGCACGAGGCTTGATTCGTACTTCGCTTGAAACCGGATTTGAGGGAACTGAAGTTGTAACCGCTGAATCAAATTCTGGGTCGTCCATCAAACCTAAGTAGTTTGCGACGCGCTTGAGTGCATTAGCCATGTGAATACGGTACCTGTAGCTCTATCTCGAACCGAGTATTGAACTGCCTATGCGTACATGTGTCGCACCATGGGCAATTGCTTGCTCAAAATCCCCACTCATGCCGGCCGATAACTGATTGGCCTCTGGGAATTGTTGAATAAAAGCCTTATGTATCGTGCAAAGCTCGGCAAATGCCTCATCGGGTTTAGCGCCCAATGGCGCAACTGCCATAAGTCCCAATAGTTTGTGTCGTGCCGATTGCGCAACTTTTTGGGCTAACTCATAGAGCTTTTCTCCTTGCAATCCCCCACGACCTTGAGCCCCATCTAGAGAAACTTGGCAGAAGATACCCAAAGAACGCGGTGCAATATTTTCAATTATTTCAAAATGCCGCAGCTGATCTAGAGAGTGAATCACATGGGCCCAAGAAGTGATTGCTTTAAGTTTATTGCTCTGGATCTGGCCTTGAAAATGCCAGGTGCCGGCAATCGTTGCAGCTTTTGGCGCAGCATCTGCCTCTCGATTTTCACCAAAATTAGTAACGCCAAGTGATTTCAAAATTTCTACATCACTTACTGGAAAAGTTTTTGTGACAGCAATAAGAGTGATTTCATCCAAGGTTCGTCCGACCTTTTTTGCTGCCGCAGCCATGCGCTCCTGGACTTTGGCAAGATTTTCAGAAATCTCATCATGTCTTGTCATAGCCAAATTACACCCGCAGTTCTGCCCGTGATGTTATGCCGGCGGTATGAGAAATAATTGGGGTTTTCAAGTGTGCACACTGGGCTCACTTGGCTTGAAACTCCAACGGCTTCAAGGGCTGCGACAAGTGCCCGTGGAAGATCTAGCGCGGGTGAACTAAAAATAGTCATCGACATTGCAACTGGGTGAAGCAAAGCTACTTCATCAGCTAAATCCTGGGGAACCTCATAACATTTTCCACAGATAGAGGGTCCAAGTTCGGCCCTAATGTGGCTTGCACCTAGTTCGCGCATTTTGTTGACTGTCTTAACTGCAATCCCATTTACTAAACCCCGTCGCCCAACATGTACAGCGGCAATAACTGAATCTGATACCAGTAAGAGTGGGATGCAATCTGCGACCATTACTGCAAGTGCGATATGTGGATTTTGAGTAATGAGCGCATCAGCTGTTGGTTCATTGACTAAATCATCAATAACTACAACAGCATCACCATGAACCTGATTCATGAACTGCAATGGTGCTGATAATGATGCTAATTTTTCCCGGTTTTGTGCAACAACAAGTGAATCATCTCCAACATGAAGCGCCAAATTAAATGACTCGTAAGGCGCACGGCTATGTCCGCTGCGCCGATCAGTAAATAAAGTTGGCAATCTTCCTTACTTCATGAAGTCAGGAACGTCGATTTCGTCCTCTGAAACC
>CAINSH010000068.1 GCA_903852955.1 uncultured Actinomycetes bacterium
CTAAGTAATTAGCAATTAAAAAATCCCGCCACTTTATGTGGCGGGTTTTTTTATGCAATAAATCTTTACTCTTCGGTGACTTCTTTGCGTAATGAATCTTCAATGCGTGAAAATATCTGCGCAAGCGCATCTTGATCAGCCTTTGATAAGTGATCAACAAATCGGTTGCGCACACTGTTTACATGATCTGGCGCGGCAGCGACAATCGCTTTCCACCCTTTGGCAGTCATCACCGCGAAATATCCGCGTTTATCAGATGGGCAGGCTTCGCGTTTTACCCAACCAGCTTTTTCCATGACCTTCATCCGGTGTGATAACCGCGAGCGCGATAACAGTGCTATTTCGGCAAGTTCGCTCATACGCATTTTGCGATCGGGAGCATCGCTTAACTGCGCCAGAATTTCATAATCGGCCATAGATAAATCGTGATCCTCTAAATCATTATCTAGCGCTTCTAGCAAACGACGACTGGCGATAATGTAACGGCGCCAAGCCTTCATTTCGGCAGCATTGAGCCATCTAGGTGCGGTAGCGTTTTGGTCTGCCATGGTTAACAGTCTACGCTAACAGTTGAATCTTCAACTACTTCAAATATGAAAGGTCGAGCCATTGAGTACTGGTTTCTCCTTTGATATCAACCACGCCAAAGAAAACTCACTTGCACGAGTTGGCACAATCACAACTCCCCATGGCCAGATTCAGACCCCCGCTTTTATTCCGGTAGGTACTAAAGCCACAGTTAAATCAGTTCTGCCAGAGACGATGGCCGATCTTGGTGCCCAAGCGTTATTAGCAAATGCCTACCACCTGTACTTACAGCCTGGACCAGATGTATTAGATCAGGCCGGCGGTCTAGGTGAATTTATGAACTGGCCTGGACCAACTTTTACTGACTCGGGTGGATTTCAAGTTTTATCACTAGGGGTTGGCTTTAAGAAAGTCTTAGCGATGGATGCCCAGACTTTTCGCCGCGATGATGTCATCGCTGGCAATAAAGATCGTTTGGCACATGTCGATGATGAAGGCGTGACTTTTAAATCCCACATTGATGGCTCTATGCACCGGTTTACTCCTGAGGTTTCTATGCAGGTACAACATCAAATTGGCGCAGACATCATGTTTGCTTTTGATGAGTGCACTACTTTGCATAACACCCGTCCTTACCAAGAGCTAGCTATGGATCGCACATTGGCATGGGCGGTGCGCTGTCTTGATGAACACAAACGCCTGACCGATGAGCGAAATACCAAGCCCTACCAAGCTCTTTTTGGGGTAATCCAAGGCGCCCAATATGAAGATTTGCGACGAAAAGCCGCCGGCGACTTAGGCGGCCTTGAATCTTCAGGTCAATCTTTTGATGGCTTCGGAATCGGCGGGGCACTTGATAAACATTCTCTGGGAACAATTGTTTCGTGGGTCAATCAAGTACTGCCTGAAAATAAACCAAAGCACCTTCTTGGTATTGGCGCACCCGAAGATTTATTTGTAGGTATTGAAAATGGAATTGACACATTTGATTGCGTTTTAGCATCACGAATTGCACGTACTAGCGCTGTGTACACGATGGAAGGGCGTTTTAACCTATCTAACAGCGGTTATAAGCGCGATTTCACGGCCATTGATGATGAATGTGACTGTTATACCTGTACGCACTACACACGGGCTTATATGCACCATGTATTCCGCGGTAAGGAATTAATTGCAGCCACGTTAGCCACAATTCACAATGAGCGATTTATTGTGCGCCTAGTCGATCAGATGCGCCAAGCATTAATCGATGGAAACTTTGCCGAAATGAAAGCTGATTTCATGGGCCGCTACAAACATAAGAGCGGACAATCTCGGGACTAGATTTTTACGGAGTCTTATCGGCTAATTTGCCGACCGTTGTCCATCCCCCCGGAACCATTTCTAGGGATTCATCAGGGCCCCATCCATCATCAAAATATGGATGAAGTTTGACTGGGTTTTGTAAAATGTGATCAAGAAGTTGCCAAGATTGCAAAACAGAATCAATGCGCGTGAATCGGAAGTGATCTCCAGATATGGCAGCATCAAGTAATCGCTCGTAGGCCTCTTTGCGTTCTCCTAATGCTGCGGCAAATTCAACAGTGAGATCAACTGTATTTGTAATGAGAGCCGAACCTGGGGCTTTAGCTTGCAGAGTCAAATCCACTCCATCCTTTCGGCCCATACGAAAACGAACAATATTTGGCTCTGGCTTTGGATCACCTTTTTTTGTAAACAACTGCCTTGGAGGTTGTTTAAATTCAACTATTGCTTCCATCGTAGTCTCAGCCATCTTTTTTCCCGTGCGAATATAAATTGGAACCCCTGCCCAACGCCAATTGTCTATAAACATTCGCATAGCCACAAAAGTTTCAGTTTGTGAATGGGCGGTCACGCCCTCCTCGCCAAGATAACCAACGTACTGCCCCCGAATTACGTTATCTGGTGTTACGTCCCGCATAGCGGATAAAACTTTTATTTTTTCGTTTTGAAGTGCCGAAGCACTCATGTCAATCGGTGGCTCCATAGTTAGCATTGTTAAAACTTGAAGCAAATGGTTTTGTAAAACATCTCGAGTGGCACCTACAGCATCATAGAATTTACCTCGTCCTTCGATCCCAAATTCTTCCGTCATTGTGATCTGGATGTTTGAAATAAAGTTACGGTTCCAGACCGGCTCAAAAAGAGTGTTCGCAAAGCGGAAAACAAGTAGATCCTCAACAGATTCTTTACCCAAGTAATGATCAATGCGGTAAATCTGATCTTCTGGAAGAAGTTTTTTCAAAGAATCATCCAAGGCTATTGCCGAAGCTAAGTCACGGCCAAAAGGCTTTTCGACGACAACCCGAGCACTTTCAGTCAAACCTACCGAGTTCAGGCCTTTAGTTACATCAGCAAACATACTTGGGGCAATAGCCAAATAAATTACTGGTAGCTCAAAACCATCTAAAGCCAATTTTAGTTTTTCAAAAGTCGCTTGGTCTTTGTAATCGCCAACTACTAACTGCATTTCATCGAGTAATCCTTGTAGAACGTTTTCATCCACGCCAGTTCCGCCAGCTGTATTCTTGTTGCGAATAGCAGATTCCACTTGTTCTTTGAACTCAACTTGGCTCCACTGAGATGACGCCACGGCAAAGACAGGGATC
>CAINSH010000069.1 GCA_903852955.1 uncultured Actinomycetes bacterium
CAGTAGCTGTTCCATTGGCTGAGGCAACATCGTGGGGCTGGCGGCTTTCGATGGTGCCATGGTTAGTCATTGGCTTCATCTCATCTATGTGGTGGTTGATTCGAATTTCAAAATCCCATGAAAAGGGACATATGGAAGCCAGCTCTAAATTCCATACTGCGCTATTTAAAAAACCAGCAGCGTGGAGTATCGCGGTTTTCTTTGGGCTTCAATCCATGCTCTTCTACGGAACCGCTACCTGGTTACCTACGATTTTGGTTTCAAAGGGATATTCACTTAGCCATGCAGGCCTAGCTGTTTCAATCACAGGTTTTATGGGATCGGCTATCGGTATTGCGGCACCACACTATGCATCAAAACTTAAAAACATACGGGGCTTCTTACTCTTGATGGGTTTAATGATTTCAGCAAGTTTCGCGGCAGTTATTTTTGATAGTGGTTGGCGCTTAGTTCTATGGCTCTTAATTTCTAATGTTGGTTTATCAGTTACTTTTCCGCTATCTCTCTTGCTCACTGTCACTCGTAGCGTTGATGCTGGTGAGACCCGCTCCCTGTCCATTATGGCTCAGTCCATTGGCTACTTAATGGCAGCTTTCGCTCCAGGAATTGTGGGAGCGATATTTGATGCAACTCTGAGTTGGAACTACGCGCTAATAGTTCCAGTGGTGCTTGGTTTGATTCTCGGAGCAGTTGGATTCTTCGCAGGAAAACGGGAAAAGATCGAGATTTAACCGAGTTAAAAAGCTTCGGCAGTTACCATTGGACATTATTAATCGGATGTAAAGGTGGGCTCTTTGTTTGAATCAATCCTCTTAGGAATCCTTCAAGGGCTAACCGAATTTTTGCCTATTTCATCAAGTGCGCATCAACGCATTGCAGGTGAGTTTTTTAGTAATGCTCAAGATCCAGGTGCGCGCTTTACCGCCATTACCCAGATCGGAACTGAGTTAGCCGTTCTACTTTTCTTTCGCAATGACATCAAAAATATTGTCGCTGCATGGTTCAAACAGGTGGTATTTCGTAAAGAGTTAGTTGTCGATGAAAAACCATTGGCACGCATGGGTTGGTTAATTATTATCGGCAGTCTTCCCATTGCTGTTCTGGGTTATCTTGGTAAAGATGTTATTGCTAATGATTTTCGATCATTGTGGCTTATTGCTTCAGTCATGATTATCTTTGGCATAGTCCTTGGTTTTGCTGATCACTACGGCAAAAAAGAAAGAGATCTATCTAATCTAAATTCAAAGCATGGAATCCTCTATGGCCTTGCTCAAGCACTTGCGCTGATTCCTGGCGTATCGCGATCAGGTGCAACGATTGCAATGGGTCGCTACCTTGGTTATACCCGCGAAGCAGCGTTGCGATATTCATTTCTCTTAGCTTTACCTGCGGTCTTTGGAAGCGGCTTATACGAACTTAAAGGGGCATTTGGCGCTGATGCCGATGCAAATGTTTTCACCCTAGGACAGACAGCCATTGCGACATCAATCGCCTTTGTGGTTGGTTACGCCGTGATTGCATGGCTGCTCAAATTTGTTACGAATAAGAGTTTTATGCCTTTTATCATCTATCGAATTGCACTTGGAACGGCTGTGCTAGTTCTGCTCTCAGCAGGTGTTATTAATCCATGAGCAAGGCACAAATTACAGCTCACTTGAAAAAATTCGAAAAGGCGCAACGAGCCATCCTTAATCAACTTCGTGCAGATATTTTAGAAGAATTACCTAAAGCTCAAGAGATTATTAAGTATGGAATACCTACATTTGCCATTGAAGGTGTGCCTGTTCTGGG
>CAINSH010000070.1 GCA_903852955.1 uncultured Actinomycetes bacterium
AGCAAACACAAATGTCCCTCAAAATTCGTAAATTATTGCTCGGGGGCAATTGACACTCCTAGTTAGCGGGGAATAGATATGCCCATAAAGGGGTTTAATTAGCTATGGAAATAATAATTGTTCTCGCAGTAGTTGCATTAATCGCCCTATTTTTTATCGCGCAATACAACCGCCTGATTCGCTTAAACATCTCAGTAAACGAAGCATGGGCACAGATTGAAGTGCAGTTAAAGCGTCGCGCAGATTTGATCCCTAACTTAGTTGAAACCGTTAAGGGATATGCAAAGCATGAGCAATCAACTTTTGATGCAGTTGTAGCAGCGCGCGCAAAGGCAACTAGTGCAACTTCTGTTGCCGATACCGCTGCGGCCGATGGAATGGTTACGCAAGCTCTGCGTGGATTGTTAGCTGTTGCCGAGGCATACCCAGATCTCAAGGCCTCTGCAAACTTTATGTCATTACAAGAAGAGCTATCAACGACTGAAAACAAAGTTGCATTTAGCCGCCAGTTCTATAACGACAATGTGCGCTCGCTCAATACTGCAGTAAAAACAGTGCCAACTAACTTCTTTGCAGGCTTTGCAAAAGTTACAGAGCGCGAGTTTTATGAAGTTGAAGATCCACACGATCGCAAAACGCCGAACGTTAAGTTTTAATGAACTTTAGAACCCAGCAAGCGGCCAATCGCCGCAAGACGATCGGGCTACTCATAGGAATGGGTGTGCTGGTCTGGCTTGTGGCATTAGCTGCCCTTACTTATTTTGGCCAATCAACAACTGCAATTGTTCCGATTGCAGTTGGCATTGCGCTGGTTTCTGTATGGGGTTCGTATTACGGATCGGATAAATTAGTTTTAACGATGACCGGTGCAAAGCTCATTCAAGAATCAGATAATCCAAAACTATTTAATTTGATTCAAGAAGTAACAATTGCAAGTGGTTTACCCATGCCTAAGGTTGCAATCGTTATCGATGATGCACCCAATGCCTTTGCAACTGGGCGCAATCAAGAACATGCGCTAATCGCCTTTACTACAGGGATTTTAGATGCCATGGATCGCGACCAACTACAGGGCGTAATTGCACATGAAATGGCGCACGTTGCTAACCGTGACACATTAGTTAGCGCAGTAGCTGCAACCACTGCAGGTGCAATTGCAATCTTGAGCGATATGTTGACGCGGATGATGTGGTTTGGTGGCGGGCGAGATCGCGACCGCGATAACAACGGCAATCCCATCGCCCTTGTTTTCTCACTTCTTATCTTAATTTTGGCACCACTAGCTGCGATGCTTTTAAAATCTGCTATTTCGCGCAAACGCGAATCTTTAGCCGATGCAACTGCCGTTGCATTCACCCGCAACCCTGCAGGCCTTCGCAGTGCGCTAGAAGTATTAGAGCGCGACTCAACTGTTGTGCGCCAGAAATCAAACTCAATTGCACATATCTGGATTGAATCACCATTGGATGGCAAAGCAGTTTCCAAATTATTTTCTACGCACCCACCGATAGCAGAGCGGATTGCAGTTCTAAAAGCTATGGAGTCCTTAAACTAAGCTTTAGCTGTTGGGAAGAACAACGTGAAAGTAGTTCCCTGACCTGGCTTTGAAACCACGCCAACTTTGCCACCGTGGGCCTGCATCACCGAATCCACGATAGATAAACCAAGCCCGCTACCTTCTTGGCTAGTGCGCTGGCGTGATGGATCGGCGCGGAAGAATCGCTCAAAGATTCTCTTTTGATCCTCTTCACTTAAACCCGGTCCATTATCGGCAACGGAGATATAGACGCCATCTTCTTCGGCGCGGGCAAGAACATTAATTGCAGTGCCTGCTGGTGTGTGAACACGTGCATTAGCAAGTAAGTTTGTCATTACTTGATAGATACGGCCTGAATCACCAAGAATGAAGAGCTCTTTAGGCATCTCAACGGTAATTGGATGATCTGGGCC
>CAINSH010000071.1 GCA_903852955.1 uncultured Actinomycetes bacterium
AAATAGCAACAAAACGTAGGTTGTGGCCACGGGCTTTCTTATCCAAAGCCATCAAAGCAAATAACTCCTGCCAGGCAGATCGTGAATATGTGATTGGCAACCCTAAGTTTTTTAGTAAATTCTGATGCAAATTGACAGTTTGTTCATCAAGAATTCCTCGAAGGCCAGCAAATTGGGCGATGAAACAAAGTCCGATAGAAACAGCTTCACCATGACGCAGCGAATACTTACTATGAATCTCTACTGCATGTCCCAAAGTGTGACCGTAGTTGAGAATTTCTCGGCCAAAACTCTCCTTGAAATCTGCCGAAACCACCTTCGCTTTTGCTGCAACTGAAAGTGAAATCAGTTCAGAGATAAGTGTGTCATCGGTACGAATACTTTCGAGAGATCTATTAGTGAGCAGATCTAGAATTTTAGGTTCAGCGATGAATCCAGTTTTAACAACTTCTGCTAACCCCGCTGCATAGTCACGATCACTTAAGCTCTTAAGCCAAGAGATATCTACAATTACCTGCTGGGGTGAATGAAATGAACCAATGAGGTTTTTGCCATAATCACTATTTATTCCAGTTTTCCCGCCAATTGCCGCATCTACCATTCCAGCCAGAGTGGTGGGAACGGCAATCCAATCAATACCCCGCAGCCAAGTCGCCGCAGTAAATCCAGCTAAATCTGTGATGGTTCCGCCACCAACTCCAATAATTAAATCTGAACGTGTAAATCCGCTAGCTCCCAGCCAGTTCCAGAGTGTATTGAGAGTTTGATACGTCTTGGCATCTTCGCCATCGGCTACTTCAAAGTAGAAAGCTTCGCAATCACCTACTTCTATCGCTTTTACAACATCTTTCATTCGGTTTGAAAAAATGAAAGCAACTCTAGATCGGTTGCCTAAAGAGTTGACTAACTGCTCTTTCCAATTGCAATCGATGATTACTTGATAATCGTGTTCGGATCGAACATCAATACTGTGCATTACATTTTCCCCGTTACGGCCGTGACGAGTTCATCCACGCTCATGCCATCAACTTTAACTATGTGAGTAGCCAAAGATTCATAAATTGGTCGACGCGCCTCGGCTAAATTTTGCCATTGGGCGCGTGGATTTGTTAGCAAAAGTGGTCTATCTCTATTAAAACCAACGCGTGGGGCAGCAACTGCTAAGGAAACATCTAGAAAGATTATGGGAACCACTTTGCTTCGCAACAGAGTTTGAGCCCGTTGAGATATAGGTGCGCCCCCTCCCAAGGAAAGAATGCATTCATCAATTTCTAGGGCTGATACAAGCGCTTGGTACTCTAATTCGCGAAAGTATTCTTCACCTTTGTCAACGAAAATATCTGAAATTCTAGAACCATAAGTATTTTCGACAACTGCGTCGGTATCTACGAATGGCAAATTAAGTTTGGTCGCTAATGCCTGGCCGAGCGTAGTTTTACCTGATCCTGGGGCTCCGATAAGAATCAAATTTGGCATTACTTATAATTTAGATTCTGCATATAACTTGTGAAATTACGGCGAGTTTCGGTTACTGAATCACCGCCGAATTTTTCAAGAACGGCCTCTGCAAGCACTAATGCCACCATAGCTTCGGCAACAACTCCTGCAGCAGGTACTGCGCAAACATCTGATCTCTGGTTGATAGCTTTAGCTGCATGACCTGTTGCGACATCAATAGTGTCTAGCGCTTTAGGAACAGTCGATATAGGTTTCATTGCAGCTCTTACACGCAAAATTTCACCGTTCGACATTCCACCTTCGGTCCCACCGGCTCTATCTGTCCTTCGAACAATTACATTCTCTGAATTCTTTTCAATCTCATCATGAGCAACCGAACCTCGTCTTGTTGCTGTTTCGAATCCATCGCCAATTTCTACACCTTTAATTGCTTGTATGCCCATAATTGCGCCAGCTAAGCGAGCATCTAACCTACGATCCCAATGCACATGTGAACCAAGACCAGGCGGCATATCAAAGGCAAGTACTTCAACTACTCCACCTAAGGTGTCACCATCGGCATGGGCTGCCTCAATTTCAGTGACCATTGCCGCACTAGTTGTTGGGTCGGCGCAACGAACCGAATCTTGATCAATTCGTTCTAAATCTCCGCGATCGGGTAGAGGTGTATCTGAAGGAACGCGTACTTTTCCAATTGATAATACGTGACTGAGAATAGTGATTCCTACGCTCTGCTCAAGAAAAGCCCGGGCCACAGCACCTAAGGCAACTCGGGCAGCGGTTTCGCGCGCACTTGCACGTTCCAAAATAGGTCGGGCATCATCCAAGTTATATTTTTGCATTCCAACTAAATCAGCATGTCCAGGACGTGGACGAGTTAGTGGCGCATTTCTAGCTAAGTTTTCAATTTCATCTTTTGCGACTGGATCTGCCGACATAACTTTTTCCCATTTGGGCCACTCAGAATTGCCAACTTGGATTGCAATGGGGCCACCTTGGGTTAAACCAAGTCGCACTCCTCCGAGAATCGTAACTTTATCGGCTTCAAAATTTTGACGCGCCCCGCGGCCGTAACCTAAACGCCTTCTGGCCAAATGGTAGTCAATATCGGCAGTAGTAATTTCTACTGATGCAGGAATTCCCTCAACAATGGCGCTTAACGCCTGACCATGTGACTCACCCGCAGTTAACCAACGCATAGAGCGTATTCTTGCAGAAATAAGTACAACTCGGCGCCTAAATAGCCAAATTGGACGGCAAAACTACGACAGCGCTTTGATTCCGACCTTACGCAGCAATGTGTACATCTGCGCTTTATCGAACTCAATTTGAGTAAAAATCGCTATCTGTTCTATTCCTTGATGTATAAGTAGATCTAAGCCATCGATAGCTAAACCGCCACGCTTTTTCCACTCTTCTAACGCTTTAGTAGGCCATGGGTTATACAGTGATTCGAAATAGGCAACTTTGGTCGTGATTGGAAACTGCTCAACTAAAACATCACTCACGCCAGAAGGCGTTGTACTAATAACTAGATCTACATGATCAAAAATTTGTTGTGTATTCCAATCGATGAAATTTAATGTGGAACGTAGAACTGCTCGGCTCATGTCCGGTATCCGTGCCGTTGAACGATTCAGAACCGAAATTTTAGAAGCAGTTCCATCACAAGCTGCCGCTGCCGCTCTGGCCGTTGCGCCTGCTCCAATAATTAATACGTGACCATTTGCTTGAATTCCATGTTGATTTAAACTTTGGGCAAAACCAGAAACATCTGTCGTAGTAGCAGCCCATTCTTGATCTTTGCGAAATAAAGTATTAGCGCTTTGAATGCGTAGTGCGAGTTCAGAGATTTCATCTACCCGCCCAAGGACTTCTTCTTTTAGCGGCATAGTTAGAGATAAACCATGCCACGAAGAATCCAGTGTTTCGAGAAACGTTTTCAAACCCCCAGTCTTTATCTCAATCTTTTGATAGGACGCTTCAAAACCAAGAACCTCATAGGCGGTGGTATGCAGCAGTGGGCTTAAAGAATGTGAGATGGGTGAACCTAAAACCGCAAACTTTTTCATTTAAATGCGCCAGCCTTGCGATTGGTTTGATACAGGGCTTTCCATTCCAGAAACTGATCACTCGAACGTGTGAAACGAGTATCTCCTGGTGAAACAGTAATGAAATAGAGCCAGTCTCCATCAGCAGGATTTAATGTTGCCTCGATTGCAGCGTTGCCAGGATTTCCAATAGGTGATGGAGGCAAACCGTAGCGTCTATAGGTGTTAAACGGTGAGTTTATAAAGGTTGAATTTGTACTTAAGAATATCTGTCCACGCACCTTTTTAATGTAATGAACAGTTGAATCTAATTGAAGCGGCATCGAAATTTCCAGTCGGTTCAAAATTACACGTGCTACTCGCGCAAAATCTTTCGTATCACCTTCAGCTTGCACGATGGAAGCAATGATTAACAGTTGACTAGGTGAGTATTTTCCACTGGAGGACAGAAGTTCGCGCCCGCTTGTCGATGACATGAATCGATCAACCATGGCTTGCACGGCTTGTGAAGCGTTTGTCCCCGTGGGGAAAGAATACTGAGCTGGAAAGAGCAAACCTTCGGCATCTTTAAAACCTTCTGGCAGTTCCACGTCTTTGAATGCCTGATCTATCGCGCCTTGAGCAAATCCATATTTATTCAAGGCCGTGATAACTTCACTTTTCCAGCCCCCTTCCACAATTCGAATTAAATTCGGAATGCGATCAGGATCTAGCAACTGCTCTAGCGCCTGGACTGCACTAATACCCTTAGTTAACTGATGCGCCCCAGGCGCTACTTGTGCTGACTTTGGATTAGCAACTGCTGCCCGGAAATAGGCCAGTGCAGACTTAACTACGCCTTTGTCCAAAAGTATTTGTCCAACCTCTGAACCCGTAGCACCGGCAGGTATGTCGACCACTACGGTTTGAATTTGTGAGACATTTACAATTCTAGGAAAGTCTGGAGCTATCGAAACGTTAGTACGAAAACTATGTATTGAAACAGTTAACGCACCTACAAATAAAACTCCCAATAACAATCGCGCAACGGGCTTTTTCATTTTGTAGAATCCCGATTCTTTTCGATTTCTAAAGCAAAGTTAAGAATAGAGACTGCAGCCACTTGATCGATTGTGCTTCTGGCTTGCTTAGCGTTAACACCATTGCTCTGCATCTGCTTGGTTGCTGTGACAGTACTCAAACGCTCATCTACCATTGCAATTGGCACATCCGTAAGCGTGCGTAAAAAATCAGCAAAGTTCGTCGCATTAATTGATGACTGACTGGCATCTCCGTTTAAGTGAGCTGGTTTTCCAACGTATATGTGCACTGGCTCGTACTCAGAAATTAGCGACAAAATAGCTTCATTAAGTTTTTTGTCAGTCGCTTTCAAAGTTGCGACCGGTGATGAAAGAATTCCATCAGGATCACAGACCGCCACGCCAATCCGAACATCACCATAATCAAATGCGATTCGGCGACCTCTTTGCATGTAAGAAATTACCCTTTTAGCCCTTGAACAATAGTGTCGAGAGCATCTAGTGCTTTAGAAGAATCTGTTCCGCCGCCCTGCGCAAAATCATCTTTACCGCCACCGCCACCGCCCAAAACTGTAGAACCAATTTTAACTAGTGCTCCAGCTTTGATGCCCTGAGATCGTGCAGCATCATCTGTAGCAACGACCAGGGTTGGTTTAGATTCA
>CAINSH010000072.1 GCA_903852955.1 uncultured Actinomycetes bacterium
AAAATCGCACCTTTAGCTTCAAGGCTTGCAACAACGTGGACGTTGTGAACAATCTGCTTGCGCACATAAACAGGTGCGCCATAAAGGGCAAGGGCTTTTTCAACGGTAACAACCGCGCGATCTACGCCGGCGCAATATCCGCGAGGCGCAGCAAGGAGAACTCTCTTAGCCATATGGGCAGTCTATTAGGCTGGGCTCATGTTCGAAACTTCAAGTGAATCCCCCGCACCGGTACGTGTGGTCACTGAAGCAATCAAAGAGTATGTCGATCGACTAGGTCCTATCTGGGTTGAAGGCGAAATCTCTGAACTCAATGAACGCAGCGGAATGATGGCTTTTATCCGCCTTCGAGATCCCAGCGTTGATATGTCTTTATCGGTGATGTGTCATAAGTCAGTCATCGCTTCGATTCAACCTTTGCCGGCAAATGCTCGTGTAGTTATGTATGCCAAACCATCCTGGTACACAAAAAATGGTTCGTTAACTTTATCTGCGCGCGAAATTAGACAAGTAGGTGTCGGTGAGCTTTTGGCACGTCTTGAAGCTTTGAAATCTTTATTGGCCGCCGAAGGCCTGTTTGATTCTGATCGAAAAACTTCTTTACCGCTCTTGCCTAAGAAAATTGGTTTGATTTGCGGTCGAAATACTGATGCCGAAAAAGATGTTGTTGAAAATGCTAAACGTCGCTGGCCCTCAGTTGAATTTGAAATTCGCGAAGTTACTGTCCAAGGTGCGGCTGCAGTTTCAGAAGTTTCTGATGCATTGCGTGAGTTGGAAGCTGATAAAGATGTTGAAGTAATCATCATTACTCGCGGTGGTGGATCCTTTGAAGATCTTTTGCCATTTAGCGATGAGTCACTTGTTCGCCTCGCAGCTTCATGTTCTACGCCAATCGTTAGTGCAATTGGACATGAAAAAGATTCACCACTTTTAGATCTGGTTGCAGATTTCCGCGCATCAACTCCAACCGATGCAGCAAAGCGCGTTGTGCCTGACATCGCTGAGGAAATTCAAATGATTTCAAAACTTCAAGACCGTGCTCGTCGAACATTGTTGAGCCGAATTGATTTAGAGACAACCCGTATTAAGAATTTAAAAGATCGACCGGTGATGAAAGATCCACATGTCATCATCACTTCACGGGCTGAAATAATTAGTGCGCTTAAAGATCGTGCCCACCGCTCTTTTGCTGGGCATGTGAAGTTAGCTAAGGAAGAGTTAGTACAGATCAAGGCCAGAGTTCGTGCTTTATCGCCACAGGCAACGTTGGACCGTGGTTATTCAGTTGTGCAGTTAGCAAATGGTGAAATCGCTCGGGATGCAAAGGCTTTAAAACCTGGCGATTTACTTCGCCTGCGCCTTGCAAAGGGCGAGACCAATGCCACAGTGACGCCAAATAATCCAAAGGAGTAGATTTAGCCCATGAGTGAAAAGAAGATTTCATACGAAGCTGCCCGCGATGAGTTAGCTGAAGTTGTTCAATCCCTAGAAGATGGCAGCGCAACCCTTGAAGAATCACTCACTCTTTGGGAGCGCGGTGAAGAGTTAGCCAAGATCTGCCAGGAATGGCTCGATGGGGCTAAGAAGAAGTTAGATTCTGCAAAGCCGGCAGCAAAGTAAAAATCAATGTCGCCAACATTTTCTTATTCAGAGCTTTTGCCATTAGGCAAAGATGAGACAAAGTATCGCCTTATAAGCAAAGAAGGCGTAAGCGTTGTAAAACTTGGCGATAAAGAATTTTTACAAGTTGAACCAGAGGCTCTAGAAAAACTAACTGCCGAAGCAATTCATGATATTTCGCATTACCTGCGCCCAGCGCACTTACAACAACTTGAAAATATTGTTAAGGATCCAGAAGCATCACCTAACGATCGCTTTGTAGCAATAGATCTTTTAAAAAATGCCAACATCTCTGCCGGTGGCGTGCTCCCAATGTGCCAAGACACTGGAACGGCTTTAGTTATGGCAAAAAAGGGTCAGTTTGTTCTAACAACTTCCAAGGATGAAGTCGCTATCTCGCAAGGTATTTATGATGCATTTACAAAACTTAATTTGCGCTATTCACAAATGGCGCCGGTAACAACCTGGGAAGAGAAAAACACCGGCAATAATCTGCCTGCTCAAATCGAAATCTATGCCGATAGCGATCACGCAGATGAGTACAACTTCTTATTCATTGCCAAAGGCGGCGGTAGTGCTAATAAATCATTTTTATATCAAGAGACTAAGGCCGTCTTAAATCCAAAGAGTTTTATGGCTTGGTTGGATGAAAAGCTTCGTTCGATTGGAACCGCAGCATGCCCGCCGTATCACCTTGCAATTGTCATCGGAGGAACAAGCGCCGAACACACGGTTAAAACCGCCAAGTTAGCTAGCACCAAGTATTTGGACTCACTTCCAACCTCTGGCGATGCTGCAACTGGCCATGGTTTTAGAGATCTAGAACTTGAATCCCAAGTTCTAGAATTAACGAGAACTCTTGGAATTGGTGCACAGTTTGGTGGAAAGTATTTCTGCCACGATGTTCGAGTAGTTCGACTTCCACGACATGGGGCATCACTTCCCATCGCAATTGCAGTTTCATGTTCTGCCGATCGTCAGGCAAAAGCCAAGATCACAAAAGATGGAATATTTCTTGAAGAGTTAGAGCGCGATCCAGCACATTTCTTGCCAGAGACAACCGATGCACATCTAAATGATGAAGTTGTGGCAGTTGATTTAAACCAGTCAATGGATGCAATCCGTGCTCAACTTTCGAAATATCCAGTAAAGACAAGGCTTTCGTTAACAGGCACATTAGTTGTTGCCCGCGACTTAGCCCATGCGCGCATTAAAGCTGCGATGGATGATGGTGCGCCAATGCCTGAGTACCTAAAGAAGTACGCCGTGTATTACGCAGGCCCTGCAAAAACTCCAGCTGGATATGCATCGGGTTCTTTTGGTCCAACAACTGCCGGTCGTATGGATTCATACGTTGAGTATTTCCAATCCAAGGGTGGATCTTTCATTATGTTGGCAAAGGGCAATCGCTCTAAAGCTGTTACCGATGCCTGCAAAACCCATGGTGGTTTCTACTTAGGATCAATTGGTGGACCTGCGGCAAGACTTGCACAAGAGTGCATTAAGAAAGTTGAAGTTCTAGATTTTGAGGAACTTGGAATGGAAGCGGTTTGGAAGATTGATGTGGTCGATTTCCCAGCCTTTATTGTTGTCGATGACAAAGGCAATGACTTTTTTGAGGCGACTTCAAAGCCTATGGTTATTGGAATTAAGCCCTAAATAAAAATTAGGTCTAGTAGTAATTTGAGCGCTTGAACTTTGACCACGCCTTGCAAGGAGTGTCATAGCGCATCGTGATGTAGCGAATTCCCCAGCGAATCTGCGTTACGGGATTTGTACGCCAATCTGTTGCAACCACGTTCATCTTTGATGCCGGTGATGCTTGAGCAATTCCATGTGCACCTGATCGCTTGTTACGCGCTTTATAGTTCCAGTGGCTCTCTTTAGTCCAGAGCTTATTAAGGCAAGCAAACTGTGCTTGGCCGAAACCGAACTCCTGAGTCAAGATTGCTTGAGCGACTTTGCGGGCACCTGCTGAGGTGCGGGCCATTTCTACCTGGCGGCTAATGGATGAGACCAAAGCAAGATCTGATGAAAACATGCCACCCACTGGAGTTGCAGCTAAATCAATTGAGCCGTACAAAGCTGACGCGCTTTCAATGGGCGAATCAACTGAGGCCGCAAAAGTCGAAACATCGGCAGCGATGTCGACCTGTGATACCTCAGGGAACTCAAGACCGTATGCACTTGGTAGGGCCGAAGTTATGATCACGAAGGAGGCAATAACGCTCCAGATCGCTACAGCTTTGCTCTTTATCGTCATCGTCTCACCTCGCATCCCGAACTCGAATCCCTTTTTGCCGCAAGCCATCAGCCTCGATTTGAGGCTTCATAACTAACGGGGAAGGCTTTAGAGTGGCTTGTCGGGCGGGTATCGGCAAATCAAAATCTGCGTAAGTCGAAAATTCACAGGAAGAAAGCCTCTGTGGACAGGCTAAAACCGCAGGTCAGCTAGGGTAATGTCCGAATTGCACCAAATGTGACTGTGATTTTCTTTTAGCCCTGAATTGGACCTTCCAGCATCTCGGTAACTAGAGCTGCAATCGGCGAGCGCTCGCTGCGAGTCAGAGTCACGTGGGCAAAGAGCGGATGGCCCTTCAAAGTTTCAACCACGGCCACGACGCCATCATGTCGCCCGACCCGCAAGTTATCTCGCTGACCGATGTCATGGGTCAGAACCACCCGAGAGGCTGTACCGATTCGAGAGAGCACGGTCAGCAGAACTCCGCGTTCAAGAGATTGCGCTTCATCGACAATCACAAAGGAGTCGTGCAGTGAACGGCCACGAATATGGGTCAGTGGCAAGACTTCGATTAAACCGCGATCGATGATTTCATCAATGACTGGCTGACTGACAAGAGCCCCAAGGGTGTCAAAAACCGCTTGGGCCCATGGCGACATTTTTTCGCCTTCACTGCCAGGTAGGTATCCAAGTTCTTGGCCACCGACCGGATAGAGCGGGCGGAAAATGACAACTTTTTTATGAATGCGCTTTTCCATTACCGCTTCAAGGCCAGCGCATAAGGCAAGGGCTGACTTTCCAGTTCCTGCCCGGCCACCCATTGAAACGATTCCGATTGAATCATCGAGCAGAATATCTAGGGCAATTCTCTGTTCAGCGCTTCGGCCATGTAAACCAAAAGCACTTCGGTCTCCCCTGATTAGCTGAAGTTGTTTGTCGGCAGTTACTCGGGCAAGGGCGCTTCCACGATCTGAGTGCAAAACAACTCCGGTATGGATTGGAAGTTCGTGGGCCGCTTCATGGTCTGCACGATCTGTTGCATACAAATCATCAATTGTGTTTGAACCAACGCTTAGCTCGACAATTCCTGTCCAGCCACTATTGGCAACTAGCTCGGCTAAATATTCTTGGGCTTCAACGCCAACTGAAGATGCCTTTACTCGAAGCGGCAGGTCTTTAGTCACAAGTACAACGTTCTTGCCATCAGACATTAAATTTTTGGCAATTGCCAAGATGCGTGAATCATTGGTTCCATCACGCAAGAATCCGTGAGGCAAAGTTGAAAGATCGGTGTGATTGAGTTCAACTGAAAGTGTTCCACCTTCAGGCGTCACAGTTAGCGGTTGATCCAGCCGGCCATGTGAAATACGTAAATCATCTAAAGCGCGCAGAGCAGCCCGGGCAAAGTATCCAAGTTCAGGGTGATCGCGCTTAGTTTCTAACTCACCAATTACCGCAATTGGAATGATTACTTCATGCTCGGCAAATCGGTGCAGGGCGCCAGGATCAGCTAATAAAACGCTGGTATCTAAAACAAAAGTCTTCTTACCGCTTTGACTCTTAGAAGCCAATGGCTGGACTCCTCAATTGAATTGTTCTAGAGGGATACTGCTTCGGATATGAAAAAGGTAGAACTAGTTCGGGCCAACTCTGTGGCGACACGCGCTCTAAAAAAGTTAAATCTTGGAGATATTTTTCTTGAAAATCTCAACTGCCGAAACGGCGTTGGCGCAAAGAATATGCACGAAGGGCACGCAAGAAATCTACTCGGCGAAAATCTGGCCAATAAGCTTCGCAGAAATAGAACTCAGATAATGCACTTTGCCATAGGAGGAATCCCCCGAGGCGTTGTTCTCCAGAAGTTCGAATGAGTAGTTCTGGATCTGGTTGCCCCGCGGTGTAGAGAAACTTTGAAATGTCATCGGTAGTTAATTTCTCTTTTGCTTGATCCAGTGAATGTCCGGCTTTTTCTTCCTGACTTAAATAGTTTTTAACTGCGTCAACGATTTCCCGACGCCCGCCATAACTAACGGCCACATTTACTTCTAAGCCACCTTCTTGAATTGGCTTAAGTGATGCGAGTTTTTCTGAAAGCCATGGCGGCAATAAATCAAGAGCGCCAACTGCCTTAATATTCCAACGACCAGTAGCCGCTAAATCATCAACGGTATCGCCGATGATTTTTAACAGTTCCTCAATCTCATCTGAGCTGCGCTTGAAGTTATCCGTTGATAGCAACCACAAAGTTACTACGTGCACATCGGCATCTTCACACCAACCAAGAAACTCAATGATCTTATTTGCGCCAGCTTTATGACCATTTGGATCGCTATTACTTGGATTGGCTTTTGCCCATCTGCGATTTCCATCCAAAATTACGCCCACGTGATGCGGTGTTTTTGAGAAATCTAGCGCGCGAACAAGTCGCCACTCATATAGAGGATAAAGAAGCGACTTGATTGCTTTACGAATAGCGGCGTACAACTCTGCGCTCGGCAATCAAAGAGGCAACTGGAAGGGTTCCCGCAAGAATCAAGCCCAACATCTTTGTTAATGACCAGCGGGCTTTGATTGAAAACTGCAAGGCAGTCAAAATATAAATCGGATACAAGTATCCATGGACCATTGGAATCCACACTATTGAACTATGTAGATCAGGTAAATCAAAAAGGTATTTAACTGGCATATAAACAAACCAGAGCAGCAATGACATAACTCCAGAAATAATGGCCATTACTCTAAAACGTTTAAGGCTTGAATTCATGGGGCAACTCTACGGCGATAGAAGGGAAGGTAAAGCACCACGCCAGCCATAAGCCACCAGATCACAACATAGGAAAGGTGCTGCCAGTAGTAGCCAGGAATTTTGGAGGTGATTTTTTCTGGTGTTGGACGGGTCCGATCCAATATCTGGCCCTGATGTGATTCAGATGAAGCTAAAACAAAACCGTCAAATAAATCTAAATCTGTTAAACCAACGATTACTGAACTATCCAACCTAGAAATTACGCCTTCGGCATTTAAGGCACGGTCCTGAACTTGATGTGGCAGTAACTGCCCTTGTACGTCGATGACCATTGCCTGTGAAACATCTGGGTTGAGTAAACGTTCTGACCACAAACCTCGCACTACCAATATTGCTTTGTTGGTTCCAACCTGCATCAAAGCAACTTCCCAGTCACTTTTCTTTCCATCCCCATCGATTTGATTTGGGGCTCGAAACTCGGCAACGTAATGCCCAGAAACTAAGACCTGGCGGTTGATTGCTTCAACCGGCAGTTCTTGACGAGCTGCCGTGATTGATTCCAACGAAACCACAGACGTATCTATTTGAGTGGCGTTTTTTAAAGATTGTTTTAATGCAACTGCTCGATCTAGCTGCCATAGACCTAAAGAAAAAAAGAGTGCAGCGACTAGAAGAACTGCAAAACCCTGACCTAGCTTTGATGCAAGGTTGTTATTGCTTGGTTGAGTCATCGCTTCGATCTACACCCATGAAACGCTTATAGAAACTGCGCATTAAGAAAACTACTGCGATGATTAAAATAGCAATCGTGAGCGAACCAGCTGCACCCACCTCAATGTTTTTTTGCATGGCATAATCATGGCATGCAATCAGAGGGTGAGTTCTCCTATAACCAGCGCTACGGCGTGCGCCCCCCAAATCGCTGGGTAGCTCCGGCTATTTTCTTTGCCGCAGTTGGCGTTAGTTGGCTAGCTTGGGCGGGTCTACATCACTCAAATCCAAATATTCGCGTCTCAATCATTTCATTTACTGCCACGACAGATCGCGAGATTACTCTTCGTTATTCCGTAGTTCGAAAAGATAAAGATCAAGTGGTCATCTGCACTTTAATCGCACGCGATTATGATAAAAATGTTGTTGGCCAAATTGATGATGAAATCGGCTCAGGACTTGCATCTTTAGAAAAAACCACCGCAATTCCTACCCGTAGCCAAGGGGTTAACGCTGATGTGGTTGCCTGTCGCGTTAAATAAGTTGTCGCAATCTCTACCCACCTAGTACCTTTACGCCTTATGAGCTCACAGACTTGGTTGACGCAGGAAGCTGCCGATCGTTTGCGTGCCGAATTAGAACACCTTGAAGGTCCTGGCCGAAAAGATGTCACTGCAAAAATTGAAGCCGCACGTGCCGAAGGTGACTTAAAAGAAAATGGCGGATACCACGCAGCACGTGATGAACAGGGAAAGATGGAAGCGCGCATTCGCCAGTTAAAGCAGATGCTTGAAAATGCGCACATTGGAACTCCCCCTGCAAGTGCTGACGGAAAAGTTGGCGCAGGCATGGTTGTCACTGCAGATATTGCCGGCGATGAAACAAAGTTCTTGCTTGGCTCCCGCGAAATTGCATCAGGTGATCTAGATGTTTATAGCGAAAAATCACCTCTAGGCGCCGCCGTTATGGGAGCAGAAATTGGCGCAACAGTTAAATACACCGCGCCAAATGGTCGCGAAATTACTGTCGTTATTAAAGCGGCAGAGTTTTACGCTTAGTTAGAAGAGTTTTTATATTTTCTAACGCTGAGTGGAATAAAAATCACCATAATCAACACCATGTAGAAAATTGATGTAGTTAACGGGTGCTGACTAGGAAATGAGTTAGCGGTTGCACCAAATTCATTTTCTAAACCAAACAACTGTCTACATGCAGCAACCATGGTTGAAACCGGATTCCATTCGGCTACATATTGCAACGCTTTAGGCATTCCAGTTGTAGGTGCAAACGCGTTTGAAAGAAAAGTCATTGGGAAAGTAATCAGAAAGCTAACGTTTTGCACGGTACGAGCATCTCGCACAGCAAGGCCTGCATAAATTCCGGTCCATGAAAGTGCGTATCCAAAGAGCAGTAGAAATACGAAGGCACTAAAGACCGATAAAACGCTAGCCGTCGGGCGCCAACCCACCGCAAAACCTGCTGCTGCCATAACTACTAGCACTAAAATATTTAATAAGGAGTCACCCAATGTGCGACCAACTACCAACGCAGAGCGCGCAATTGGAAGCGATCTAAAGCGATCGATTAAGCCTTTTTTCATATCTTCTGCCAAGCCAGAGGCGGTTGCCGCCAAAGTAAATGCCACGGTTTGAACAAAGATTCCGGGCATAAGTAGTTGCACATACCCGCCAGGTTGACCGGTAGAAATTGAGCCACCGAAAACAAATCGAAATAACAAAACAAACATCACAGGTTGAATCGTTGAAAAGATCAGAACCTCTGGCACACGAGCCAACTGCAAGAGTTGGCGCTTAGTAATGATTAAGGCATCTGTAACTGCATTTTTCATGCCTTTACCTCTTCCTCTGCAACGTGCCCGGTTAATGATAAAAACACATCATCTAGTGATGGGCGCTTTAGCCCGATATCTAATGGGTGAATCTTGGCTTCATCAAGGGCACGGAGTGCATCCATCAAAGCAATCGAACCAGTTGTAACTGGCGCTGAAATTGTTCGAATATCTGTGTGCGTTGCAGTTGCGCTAATTCGAGCAACGATTTCCTGTGTCTTGGCGATATCCGCGTTTTCAACTGTTATCTCTAATCGCTCGCCACCAACCTGCTTTTTAAGCGCATCTGATGTTCCACGCGCAATAACTTTTCCGTGATCGATCACTGCGATTTCATCGGCTAATTGATCAGCTTCTTCTAAATACTGAGTGGTTAGCAATATCGTTACGCCACCTTTAACTAACTCTTGAATAACTCCCCACATTTCCTGTCGACCTCTTGGGTCTAATCCGGTAGTTGGTTCATCTAAAAATAAAACTTTAGGTTGAACAATCAATGATACGGCTAAATCTAAACGGCGGCGCATTCCACCTGAATAGGTTTTAATTGGACGGCGTGCACTTTCGGTAAGTGAAAATCGCTCCAGTAACTCCTCCGCACGTTTTATTGAAGCGGATTTTCCCAAGTGGTACAAACGACCAAACATCACCAAGTTATCCCAGCCGGTCAATGTTTCATCAACGGCTGCATATTGCCCAGATAGTCCGATTAATTCACGAACTTTTCCTGGTTGCTTAATTACATCTATTCCAGCAACTGATGCATGTCCTGAATCAGGCTTTAGTAACGTTGCAAGAATTCGCACAGTGGTTGTTTTGCCAGCGCCATTTGGTCCAAGAACACTTAGAACAGTGCCTTCTTCAACATTGAGAGATAAATCATCTAATGCTTTTACCTCACCATCGCGGTAGGTCTTGACTAGATGTTCGGCGATTATTGATTTCACACGGTAACCTTACCTGCATGTCTAAAAACAAGCCGCTAAACGCATCAGTTAAAGAACACACCCACAAGGAAATCATGATCATCCTGGGTGGTCTCATGACAGGAATGCTTCTGGCAGCCCTGGATCAAACCATCGTTTCAACTGCGCTTAAGAGCATTGTTGAAGAGTTCGATGGCCTGAACCACTACACATGGGTTGTCACCGCATACCTACTAACTTCAACCGCGTCCACTCCGCTGTACGGAAAAATTTCCGATATCTATGGTCGTCGAGTTGTATTCCAATTCGCAATTGTTACTTTCTTAATAGGTTCATTCCTTGCCGGTGCTTCACAAAACATGACTCAGCTGATTGCCACTCGTGCAATTCAGGGTCTTGGCGCGGGCGGACTTATGGCACTTACTTTCGTGATCATCGGTGACATCGTTCCTCCGCGCGAACGCGGCAAGTACCAGGGATATTTCGGCGCAGTATGGGGCTTGTCTTCAGTTGCCGGTCCACTTCTTGGCGGATTCTTCTCTGATCACCAGACAATCCTTGGTGTTACTGGATGGCGTTGGATTTTCTACATCAACCTGCCTATTGGAATCGCTTCACTTATTATTACTTCAGCCGTTCTACATATCCCAAAGGTAAAACGCGAACATTCAATTGATTACCTTGGCGCAATCCTGATGGTTGTCTCAGTCTGCTTAATTCTGCTTTCGGTCTCAATTTACGGCCCACAAGATGGCTGGGGAGATAGCCGCACAATTTCTTACTTATTAGTTGGCATTATCTTGACCGTTCTTTTCTTAATCTGGGAAGGAAAAGCAAAAGAGCCAATTTTGCCGCTTCACCTATTTAAGAACCACACATTTTCAATTACATCACTCCTTGGTGGCGTTATCGGTGCCGGTATGTTTGGTGCAATTGTTATGTTGCCTCTGTACTTTCAGGTCGTTAAGGGTTACACGGCAACTGATGCTGGACTTAAGTTAATTCCACTTATGCTCGGAATTGTTTCGACATCAATCGTGTCAGGAAAAATGATTTCTAAGCACGGTCACTATAAGCGTTTCCCAATTATGGGTACAGCAATTATGACTGTGGGAATCTTGCTCATGACTCGCCTGCAAATTGATACCCCATATTGGCAGATTTCAATTTATGCCATTTTGGTTGGTGCTGGTCTTGGTCTTTCAATGCAGACCATTGTTATTGCGCTACAAAATGCCGTTGATTTCAAGGATATGGGCGTTGCAACAAGTTCTAATACTTTCTTTAGATCTCTTGGTTCAGTTTTTGGAACTGCAATCTTTGGAAGTATTTTGACTAACCGCGTTGCTCATTACATGGCATCAGGTTTTGGCGATTTAGCTAAAACTAATCCGGCAGCTCTTGCTGACTTTGATTCAACTAAGTTGGCTGGCTTAACAAACAACACTGCAGTACTTAAAACTTTCCCGCCAATTATTAAGAACACCGCGCTAGAAGCCTTCGTGAACTCTTTCCACATTGTTTTCTATGCAGCGGCTCCAGTAACTGCACTTGGACTAGTTCTTGCATTCATGTTGCGTGAAACTCCATTACGCACAACTGCAGATTATGCCGCTGCACGTGAAGATGCAGCTGGAGAATCACTGGGTTAATGCAATCTCCATTTAAGGATCTGCCGCGAGAAGTTTCCATACTTGTCGCGGCATCCTTTTTTGTAGCTGTTGGATTTGGCATCGTTCTTCCAGCTATTCCAGTCTTTGCAAAATCTTTCGGTGTTAACAACGCTGCAATTGGTTTAATGGTTTCAGCTTTTGCAATCACCCGATTTGCTTCAGGTTTAATATCAGGTTCACTTGTCGATAAATTCGGCGAACGTGCAGTCTTTTCCTCTGGTGTTTTCATGGTTGCGCTCTTTACTTTTCTAGCCGGGCTGGCGCAAAGCTATGAACAACTATTGGTATTTCGTGCAGCAGGCGGTCTTGGTTCATCCATGTTTTCAGTTGCTGCAGGTTCAGTCATCATGCGTTCTGTCGATGATGCCCACCGAGGACGGGCGCAATCTGTCTATCAAGGCTCATTCTTACTAGGCGGAATCGCAGGTCCTGCAATCGGAGGATTGCTTTCGGTGATTTCCTTGCGTGCGCCATTTTTTGTTTATTCTGTATTGCTTTTATGTTCTGGAACTGTTGCTCACTTTTTTCTAAAGGGTGACAAAATTGGCAAAGTAGATAAGAACGTTGATACTTCAAGCCACACCACAGTAAGTGAAGCACTAAGAATGAAGCCATATCGAATCGCCCTTGTTTTGGCGTTTATTGGTAGCTGGGTATTTTTCGGTTTGCGCGCTTCTATCTTGCCAATCTTTGTTACTGAAGAACTACATTCATCAACCGCAGTTGTCGGTTATGGCTTAGCTATTTCTGCGATTATCCAAGGCGCAATTTTGCTTCGGGCAGGTCGATATTCAGATGAAAAGGGTCGAAGAGCAGCTTCAATCATTGGCGCAAACGTCGTGTTAATCGCAGTGCTACTCCTTACATTCTCAGTTCATGTCTGGATGTATCTGCTTGCTATGGCAATCATTGGTTTTGGTGGAGCCTTTTTATCAACTGCACCGGCCAGCATCGTTGGCGATGTAATTCGTGGCAAAGGCGGCAAAGTTATTGCAATATTTCAGATGTCCGGAGATGCTGGAATGATGGTTGGGCCAATCATTATTGGTGCGGTATCTGATCTGTACTCATACCGGGCAGCCTTTGGACTATCTGCGGCAATCTTTATGGTCGCACTTGTTTTGGTGTATCAAATTCCAGAGACCAGAAATGTCGAAGAGCCCCAGGTAAATAACCTGAGGCCCCTCGATGAAGATCTTTAACTAGTCGTTGCTGCGCAAGATTGATAGCAAGCGAAGAACTTCTAGGTATAGCCACACAATTGTGACCATTAAACCAAACGCTGCGCGCCATGATTCTTGCTGTGGCAAGCCTTGATTGATTGAGTTTTGAATCTGATCAAAATCTAAAATCAAGAAAAAGCTTGCAAGAACCATTCCACCTGCAGCCATAATCAAACCAAGGCCGCCAATGTTATAGATGCTTGCGCCAAAGAATGACCCCACAAGTGAAATTAATCCAAGAACTAAGTAACCGATCATCGCAGTCATTAATACTTTGGTGAACTTTGGAGTCACACGAATTCGGCCGCTCTTATAAGCGAACAGCATTCCTGTGAATGCACAGATTGTTACGATAATTGCTTGACTAACGATTCCGTCATATACAGAGTTGTAAAGATTTGAAATCGTACCAAGTGCTAAACCTTGAAAAGCTGCATATGTAATTATCAATGCAGGCTTGACGCTCTTGCTAAAAGTATTAACCATTGCAAGTACGAAGCCGCCAAAGATTCCGAGCATCATTGCGCCGCCACCTAAGTTCAGTGACCATGCAGCTGCGCCAACGGCTACAAGAACTGCAAATAAAATTCCAGTACGAGTGACTACATCGTCAATCGTCATGCGACCTGTGCGCATTGATGATGCAGCAGGTGCGTTGTACATATTTTCTAGCGCTGCGTCGGTCTCAGTAGTTTGCTTGGGATCAAATGCAGCGTATCCACGCTGATTAAACGCCCGTCCTAAAACAGGGTTTGAACTGCGCATAACTTGTCTCTCCTTTTGTTGGGCCACCAGAACCTCTGGCGGTTGTCATACATAACAAGGGTAAAGCCTGGAAGATTCCCAAGCACGTCGAAGATGGTGCCCCGAGTGGGGGTCGAACCCACACTGGGAGGATTTTAAGTCCTCTGCCTCTGCCATTGGGCTATCGGGGCCACGTGCAAGGGGTAAATCTACCCTGCTTTTCTACGCACTCGTTCCAGCTATCGAACGGGCAATTCCATCCAAAATATCTGATTCAGATGCCACAAATTCAATCGCCCCTGTTGCTTTCATAATCTCTGAAAGAACTAAAGCACCTGCAGGTATGACGTCTACGCGGCCAGGATGCATATAACCAAGGGCTAATCGCTCGTCGCGCGTTTTAGTTAGAAACATTTGTGAAGTTTCATGCGTTTGTTCTGCGCTGATTCTGGATAAATGAATTGCATAGCGATCATATTCATTTAAATTCAAAGCAGCAGCTGCAACGGTCGTTGCCGTGCCTGCAACTGCAATTAAGGTTTTTGCTTTAGTGATTGGAACAATACCTGCAGCTTCAGCAATTGCAGCTTGAATATCTGCACGAGCCAACTCGATTTGTGCTTGGCTTGCGGGGTCTTGTGCAAAGTGTCGTTCGGTCATTCGCACGCAACCGATATTGACTGATTTTGCCGATTCAACTGTGGTTGTACCGAAAACAAATTCAGTAGATCCTCCGCCGATATCTACAACAAGAAATGGGCCATCCGATGGGTTTAAATCTTGAATCGCACCGGCAAAAGATAAAGCGGCTTCTTCTTCTCCACTAATTACTTCTGGTTCGATTCCTAAACGCTCGCGCACGCCATCAACAAATAAATGCCGATTCGTTGCATCCCGTGTGGCACTTGTTGCACAAAAACGAATTTTCTCGACGCCGCGTTTTGCAATTTCGGAAGCAAATAAATCAACGGCAGCCAAAGTTCGCGCAATTGCATCTGGATGAAACTCCCCAGTTTGATCAACGCCTTGACCTAAGCGAACAATCTGCATGGTGCGGATAACTTCACGAAAATTATTGCCCTCGATATCTGCAATCAGTAATCGAATTGAATTTGTTCCACAATCAATGGCTGCTACTCGCATGGATTGCTTTCCCACCAAATAGGAAGTTTGGCCAAAGCTTCATCGCCAAGTGGATTCACATCAGGGCCGGCAGCAAGTGAGTGTGCAACCAAAGAATGTAGGCATTTAACACGGTTAGGCATGCCGCCGGCAGATACATCTTCAACTTCTGGGACATCGATTCCAAGCGCTGAACGAGATGCGATGTAGTCATCGTGTGCTGCGTGATATGCGCCAGCTAAATCTGCATCATTTTCAAGGCGCTCATTCATCTCACCCATTAACCCAGTTGTTTCCAGGGTAGATATAACTGCAGTCAAACGTGGACAGGTTGCATAATAAAAAGTTGGAAACGGTGTGCCATCAGCAAGACGTGGAGGCGTTTCAACAACTGCAGGCTTGCCACATGGGCAGCGATAAGCGATTGCATGCACATCTCGAGGTGTTCGGCCTAGCTGAGTTTGTATGCAATCAAGATCGCTTTGAGTTACTTCGCGCAATCCATCAACCTGTTTCACGAATTGAAGCGATTAAACGCGAATACCAAGGTTGTCCATCGGCTAACGTGCTTGCAACTTTGGCAGCCGGAGTTGAATCAGTTGGGTTCTCATCTTGAGTAACTATGTATTGACGTTCACCAGGTAAGACAAAGTGCAAACGCTCACGTGCTTGGGACTTAACATATTCAGGATTTTGCCACTGCAATAATTCTTTACGTGCAGCATCAAGGGCTTTGTAATCTAAAGACAGTTGCACATTGAGTGCACTGATTTGTGCGCGTTGGGAAAAGTAATGCTTTACGGGAGGTGCAATGGCTAGGGCTAATATAAAAAATACTGCCCAAAGCGCCAAAGCACGTCCCGAGTTACGCCGACGGTTGAAATTTAATTGCCGACGTGCCACAAAATCACTTATGCCTTAAAGCGTGGAAAAGCATCTCGGCCGGCGTAACGTGCGCCTTCCTGAAGCTCTTCTTCAATGCGTAGAAGTTGGTTGTACTTTGCAACGCGCTCCGTACGTGCTGGTGCACCTGTCTTGATCTGACCGCAATTAAGCGCAACTGCTAAATCTGCAATTGTGGTGTCTTCGGTTTCACCTGAACGGTGGCTCATCATTGAGCGATAGTTAGCACGGTGTGCCATTTCTACTGCATCAATAGTTTCAGTAAGCGTTCCGATTTGATTAACCTTTACTAGAAGTGCATTTGCTGTTCCGCCAGCGATTCCGCGTGAAAGACGCTCAGGATTAGTTACAAACAAGTCATCTCCGACGATTTGAATGCGTGAACCAAGGGCTTTAGTCATATCTGTCCAGCCAGCCCAGTCTTCTTCGTTGAGTGGATCTTCGATTGAAACGATTGGGTAGGCATCAACGAGAGATGTGTAATAAG
>CAINSH010000073.1 GCA_903852955.1 uncultured Actinomycetes bacterium
CCAATCGCGCAGTATCTGCTACATGATGATTTGGCCACGGATATTCAAGATAACTAGCTGCAGCTTTTAAGAATCCGACATCAAAAGGGGCGTTGTGTGCGACTAAAACATTTTCGGTTTCAGATCCCATGAATTCGATGAAGGATGGAAAAACTTGCGAAATCTCAGGTGCGTCCACAAGCATTGCATCTGTTATTCCTGTTAATCGCGTGATGAAATCAGATATTGGAGTATTTGGATTTACAAAGCTCTGAAATTCTGCGATTATTTCTCCACCGCGAACTTTGACTGCACCGATTTCAGTTATTGCAGCGCCGGTGGAAGGCGCGGCGCCGGAGGTTTCAAGATCGACCACTACAAATGTGGCTTGAGAAAGATGCATGGTAGTAATCGTAAGTGATTGCACTGTCATTGACAGCGCGCGTATTGTTTAGGTCATGGCAATTGAAACCGCACCTCCTGGTTGGATGCAAGATTGGTCTGCGCAAGGCTCTGGCAAGAATGCACGAATCGGAGTTTTGTTAGTACATGGATTTACTGGAGCGCCTCCATCTATGCGACCTTGGGGCGAATTCTTACATTCAAAGGGATATTCCGTTCGAATTCCACTATTGCCAGGTCACGGAACTAAGCCAGAAGATCTAAATAAAGTTAAGTGGCAACAGTGGCCAGATAAAGTGCAATCAGAGTTAGATGAACTGTATAAAACTTGCGATCACGTATTTATCGTTGGATTGTCAATGGGTGGGGGAACTTCCCTTTATGCAGCGACGCAAAACAATGAGCGCTTAACAGGCATGATCCTAGTTAATCCCATGATTCATGTTGCCTTCTTGCCACATCAACTTGCCTACGTGATTTCACATTTTCAAAAGCTTCGCTCTAGCGTCGGAAATGATATTAAGCGACCAGGAATCACAGAGCATGGCTATGACGCTTTACCTACGCGTGGAATTTATGAATTATTAAAGATGCTGAAAATAACCCGTAAGAATTTAGGAAAAGTGACAGTCCCTGTTCAACTATTTCATTCAGTTGAGGACCATACGTTGCCGGTTTCAAACACTGAAATAATCATGAAAGGGTTGGGCTCCTCTAATAAATCCAGAATCGAATTAGTTAATAGTTATCACGTCGCCACGTTAGATTATGACCAGGAACTGATTTTTCAGAACTCTTTAACTTTCATCCAGAGTTTGAGTTAATCGTTTTCATATCATGAGCCACTTAACTCGAAGGCAAAAGACTGCAATACCGCTGGTCTTTCTTGGCATCATCGTGGCTTTTATTTCCTATGAAGTATTCAACAAAGCAAGTTATTCATACGAACCTCTCATCATGAAAGGTTGGCTGGATGAAAAGATTCCAGTTGTTTCAATTTTCGTAGTGCCTTATCTGAGCTTTCATGTTTTGGCCGCGCTTGTGGTTCCACTGCTATCACTTCGAATCGGAAGCTTTAAGGCGTTTTTGGTAAACGGCCTTGCGATTATTGCCGGTCAGATTTGCTTGGATGTTGCTTACGCTTTCTTTCAAACGCAAGTACCGCGTACGCCTGTGCCTGGTAATTCAGTATTCGATTGGATACTCGTCAATGTTGTCTATGGCAACGATCAACCGCTCAATGGATTTCCATCCAACCATGTAACGTGGTCAGTTATTTCGATAATTGCTTTATGGAGACTTCGGGACAAAGCGCCTAAAACATGTTGGATTCTTATGGGCTGGTTTGTTTTGATTTTGCCAGCCACCGTGTTTTTGCACCAGCATTACATCATTGATATCTATGGAGGTATTTTCGTAGCGTTTGCTGTTTATTGGAGTTGCATGTTTCTGATTGAAAAACCTCGGCTAGAGATATCAAGATAGACTGATTGACATGGCATGGATTCTTTTAGGTATTGCAATAGTTTCTGAAATTGTAGGAACTCTTTCACTCAAGGCTAGCGATGGATTCACAAAATTCTGGCCCTCAGTTGGAGTTGCAGTGGGTTATGCCAGCGCCTTTTTGCTTATGGCCAAATCATTAAAAACGATAGATGTTGGGATCACTTATGCGATTTGGTCTGGCGTAGGAATAATCGGAGCCGCAATAGGTGCAATGATTTTCTTCGACCAGCAACTAAGCAAACTCAACATCATTGGCATGGCGATAATCATAATTGGTGTTGTGGTTATGAATTTAGGTGGAGTTTCGCACTAGTTTTTCTTGCTGGTGGACCGTACTGGGATCGAACCAGTGACCCCCACAATGTCAATGTGGTGCTCTACCGCTGAGCCAACGATCCTTGCTGGAAAATCATACAACACCTTATAAAGATTTAATTAGCGTGAATAATCATCTTCTACGCGCTCAATATCATCTTCGCCGAAGTAGGTGCCGGTCTGGACTTCGATAAAGACAACCAAGTCAGTACCGATATTTTCAATTCTATGAAGATCTCCAATTGCGATATCTATTGAGTCTCCAGCTTTTAATGTTGACTCAACTCCATTGTGTGTTGCTTTTGCTAAACCAGAAACAATGAACCAATGTTCTGCGCGTTTTTCATGGCGTTGATATGAAAGCCGTGAACCAGGGTTGACGTAGATTCGCTTTACTTTATGCGAGCCAGATTCTGACAAAGTTTCAAAGCGACCCCAAGGTCTGACCTCATCGCCCATGGCCTCTTCCTTTTATCTACTCTCTTAACAGTGGAGGTCGGAACGGGATTTGAACCCGTGTAGAGGGATTTGCAGTCCCTTGCCTCGCC
>CAINSH010000074.1 GCA_903852955.1 uncultured Actinomycetes bacterium
AAAGATATTTTCGCCGACGTAATGCCTGAAGATCTACTTAAGTTCGGCATGATCCCTGAATTCATTGGTCGTTTGCCGGTACTAACTAGTGTTGAGAATCTTGATAAGCAAGCACTTATGCAGATTCTGACCGAACCAAAGAATGCTCTGGTTAAGCAATACACAAAGCTTTTTGAACTAGATTCCGTTGAACTTGAATTCACCCCTGAATCCCTTGATTCCATCGCAGACCTCGCTCTACTTCGTGGCACTGGTGCTCGTGGTCTTCGCGCGATCATGGAAAGCGTGCTGTTAGCTGTTATGTATGAAGTTCCCAGCCGCAGCGATATTGCCAAAGTAATTGTTACTCCTGAATCAATCACCGATGGCGCAACCCCGACATTTGTGCAGCGCACGGGAGATATTCCAAAGCGGGCCGCAAGAGGCGAAAAGCGTGCAGAAGAGAAGAGCGCATAATCTAGACTGCTCCCCATGAGCCAGCGCGGAAAAGAATTAGCTTCAACCTTTTCGCCTGCCGAAATTGAGGCTCCACTGTACGAAAAATGGATCTCAGCTGGCTATTTCACCGCTGATGCCAATTCAACTAAAGAACCATTTTCGATTGTTTTGCCGCCACCAAATGTCACCGGCATTCTGCATATCGGCCACGCACTTGATCAAACTCTGCAAGATTGTTTAGCACGCATTAAGCGAATGAAAGGCTACGAGGTTTTGTGGCTACCTGGCATGGACCATGCGGGTATTGCAACCCAGAACGTAGTTGAAAAACAATTAGCTGCCCAAGGAATGTCGCGCCACGATTTAGGCCGCGAAGAATTCGTTAAGAAAGTTTGGCAATGGAAAGCTGAATCAGGTGGTGCAATCCTCGGACAGATGCGTCGCATGGGTGATTCAGTTGACTGGTCACGCGAACGTTTCACAATGGATGAAGGTATGTCCAATTCTGTGCTCGCACTCTTTCAGAAAATGTATGACGCCGAATTAATTTATCGCGCTGAACGAATCATCAATTGGTGCCCTCGTTGCTTAACAGCGCTTTCAGATATCGAAGTTGAACACCAAGATGATGCTGGCGAGTTTGTGCAAGTTCGCTATGGCGATGGCGAGCAAAGCATTGTTGTTGCAACCACTCGTGCTGAAACCATGATGGGCGATGGCGCGGTTGCAGTTCACCCCGATGATCCTCGTTACAAGCACATGATCGGTACTGAAGTTTTATTGCCACTTGTTAACCGCATGATTCCGATCATTGCTGACGAACTAGTTGATCCTGATTTCGGAACTGGCGCTGTGAAGGTAACGGCAGCCCATGATCCAAACGACTTTGAAATGGCCATGCGCCACAATGTTCCGTTCGTAGTAATCATGAACGAGCACGGCATCATGGAAGGTAGTGGCACTGAGTTCGACGGCATGGATCGCTTCGACGCTCGTGTTGCCGTTGTTGCCAAGCTAAAAGAGCTAGGTCGCATCGTTGCTGAAAAACGTCCTTATATTCACGCAGTTGGTCACTGTTCACGTTGCGATACAACGGTTGAACCACGGTTATCAAAGCAATGGTTCGTAAAGGTTGCACCCCTTGCAAAAGCATCAGCAGATGCGGTTCGTAGCGGTGCGGTAAAGATTGAACCTGAAGAGTTAGCGCCACGCTACTTTGATTGGGTCGATAACATGCACGACTGGTGCATCTCCCGCCAACTTTGGTGGG
>CAINSH010000075.1 GCA_903852955.1 uncultured Actinomycetes bacterium
GTAAACGCCACATGGAAGATCGCAGTGTGCGTAGACAGTTGTCTTTGCTGCAAACATCTTTTCTCCTCATTTATATCTATAGAAATGAATCGTGCCGTAGCACGCAGTTCGCATCGACTGAAGGAACTACAAGTGCGAGACTACCGCCCGTGAGCAAATTTGGCACAGTCAAGGTCTCGGGCAACTCCATGCTTCCCGCATACCGAGATGGGGATTCGCTAGTCGTCAGCTGGGTTGATGGCGCAAGCGCACTAAGCGCGGTTGGAAAATCAATCATCGGGAAGGCTGTTGTGATTGAGCGCGAAGAGCGCCCTGGAATTTTCCTAGTAAAGCGCGTTAAAAACTTTCAGGATGGTAATTATTGGGTTGAAGGCGATGGACCTGGAAGTACCGATTCACGTACCTGGGGTTGGGTTAAGCCAGATGAAATTATTGGTGTTGTTTTATTTCGTTACAAGAAAGCAAAGGGCTTACTTAACGAGTAAACGCTTCGAGCATTAATGCTTTTTGTTCATCTTCATGTAAATGATGATTTCCAGTTGCCGGTGACGCAGTTGCTCGGCGTGAAACGCGACGTAAAATCCGAGAACCAAAACCATGACCACCATGTTGTTCGGATGTGCGCAAAGCAATGTGCGACCAAGGACCTTGGTTGGCAGGCTCATCTTGTACCCACAGTAAGTTTGCGTTCGGATGTTTGTTAGCTTCTGTAACCATTTCATCAATTGGAAGTGGGTAAAGAAGTTCAACGCGAACTATTGCAGTAGAACTTTCGCCTAACTTAGTCCGCTCTGCAACTAAATCGTGATAGACCTTTCCAGAACAGAAAATCACACGAGATGCATTAGTTACTGAATCATCACCAATTACTGGTTGGAAATACCCGCTGGTGAAATCACTCAATGCAGAAGCTGCAGCCTTAAGACGCAACATTGATTTCGGAGTAAAGACAATCATTGGGCGGCGGGCAGGATTTTTTGCGTGCCAGCGCAATAAGTGGAAGTAGGAGGCAGGAGAAGATGGTTGTGCAACAGTCATGTTCTGTTCTGCGCAAAGTTGCAAATAACGCTCAATACGAGCGGATGAATGATCTGGGCCTTGTCCTTCATAGCCATGTGGCAATAGCAACGCTACAGATGAACGCTCACCCCACTTTTGAAGTGCAGAGGAGACGAACTCATCGATAATTGTTTGAGCACCATTGGCGAAATCACCGAACTGGCCTTCCCAAAGAACTAAAGCTTCTTCGCGTTCGACGCTATAGCCATATTCAAAGCCCATTGCGGCATATTCGCTGAGCAAGGAGTCGACCACAAAGAATTGATTTTCATCTGAAATTAAGGCACGAAGCGGTGTCCACTCATTGCCATTTTCTTTATCAATAATTACTGCGTGGCGATTAGAGAAAGTTCCACGGCGTGCATCTTGACCAGCAAGTCGAATAGGTCGGCCTTCTTTTAAGAGTGAACCAAATGCCAACATTTCTCCAGTAGACCAATCAATAGTTGCATCATTTAATGATTCAACACGTTTGGTTAACTGGGGCAATAGCTTTGGATGAACGCTGAAACCTTCTGGAATCGCGGTCTGTGTTGCTGCAATTTCTAGCGCCAAGCTTTCAGGGATTGAAGTAACAATTTCATTAGCTTCAGGTGCGACAGGTGCTTTAAAGTTTGGATCAGTTTCTGTGTGCAAGTTATTTACTGCTGCAAAAACCGCTTCAAGTTGGGATTGATAATCACGAGCAACATCTTCGGCCTCTTCTGGTGTTATGTCACCACGGCCAATTAGAGCTTCAGTATAAAGATGGCGAGTTGAACGCTTCGCATCAATTAACTTGTACATCATTGGTTGAGTAAAACTTGGCTCGTCACCTTCATTGTGGCCACGACGGCGGTAACAAACTAAATCAATAACAACATCCTTATTAAATGCTTGGCGATATTCAAAAGCTAACCGTGCAACGCGAACACATGCCTCTGGGTCATCTCCATTTACGTGAAATACCGGTGCCTGAATTATCTTCGCGTAATCTGTTGAATAACGTGAAGAACGTGATGCATGTGGCGAAGTTGTAAAACCAACTTGGTTATTAATAACAATGTGAACAGTTCCGCCTGTGCGATATCCGGCTAGTTGCGACATCTGAAGAACTTCGGCATTAACGCCTTGGCCGGCAAATGAAGCATCACCATGCATCAAAATTGGAAGTACTGAATAAGCGTTTTTCACGTTGTGACGATCCTGTTTGGCGCGGACGATGCCTTCAAGCACGGGATTAACTGCTTCTAAGTGTGAAGGGTTTGCAGCTAAGTAAATCTTTGTGGTTGCACCCGAATTAGCAGTGAAAATTCCTTCGGTTCCTAAGTGGTACTTAACGTCACCAGAACCTTGAACTTGATTTTCTGCATAATGTCCTTGGAACTCTTGGAAGATTTGACCGGCAGATTTACCTGCGATATTTGCAAGAACATTAAGACGTCCACGGTGTGGCATACCTATGCAGACTTCATCCAAACCACGTTCGGCGGCAGAAGAAATAACTGCGTCAAGAATTGGAATTACAGATTCGCCACCTTCAAGAGAGAAGCGCTTTTGCCCCACGAACTTGGTCTGCAAGAAATTTTCAAAAGCTTCTGCGCTGTTGAGCTTGTGCAAAATACGTAAGTGCTCTTCACGAGGGAAAACTTGAGCACCAACTTCTACGCGCTCTTGTATCCATTTACGCTCTTCTGGATTTTCGATGTACATGTATTCAACGCCAACATTGCGGCAGTATGAATCGCGCAGAATTCCAAGAATCTGGCGTAGCAACATGAACTTTTCGCCGCCAAATCCACCAGTAGCGAATTCGCGATCAAGATCCCACAAAGTAAGTCCGTGGTTCATGACATCTAAATCAGGGTGTGAACGCTGTTTGTATTCCAGTGGATCAATATCTGCCATCAAGTGGCCATTGGTTCGATACGCGTGGATTAACTGTTGAATTCGTGCGGTCTTATCAATTTCTTCGTCGTGTACGAACTCTTTGTCCGCTGCCCAACGAATTGGTTCGTAAGGAATATGAAGAGCTGCAAAGATTTCTTCGTAGAAACCTTCAGCACCTAATAAATACTCATGCATGCGGCGCAAGAAATCACCTGAAGTTGCGCCTTGAATAATTCGGTGGTCATACGTACTTGTAAGCGTTACAACCTTGCTAATCGCAAGGCGGGCTAATGTTTCTTCACTAGATCCAGCGAACTCGGCAGGATAATCGAGTGCACCAACGCCCAGAATTAAGCCTTGTCCTTGAACAAGGCGTGGAACAGAGTGAACGGTTCCGATTGTTCCTGGATTTGTGATTGACATTGTGGTGCCAGCAAAATCTTCAACGGTAAGTGATCCGCCACGTGCTTTTTTAATTACTTCTTCGTAAGCCTTCCAGAACTGTGCGAAATCTAAAGATTCGCAGCCCTTAACCGAAGGAACCAGAAGCTGACGAGTTCCATCTGGTTTTGCTAAATCGATAGCAATACCAAGGTTTATATGTTCAGGCTTTCCAATCGCTGGTTTGCCATCTAGTTCGCCGAAGAATGCATTCATCTCTGGCATTGCTCGAACAGCTTTTATCATTGCATAGGCGATGATGTGAGTAAAGGAAACCTTTCCACCACGTGCGCGCTTCATATGATTGTTAATAACAATTCGGTTATCAATCATTAATTTTGCAGGTACAGCGCGAACTGATGTTGCAGTTGGTACAGAAAGTGAGGCTTCCATACTTTGTACGACGCGGGCAGAAACTCCACGAATAACTTCAAGCGTTGATGCGCTTGGGGTTATTAATACTGGTGCTGGTTTAACAACTGGATCTGCAGGAGTTGGTTGAACTGTTGCAGTTTCCCGAACCACTGGCTGCACATGTTGAACAGGTGTAGGTGCTACCGAAGCTTGCACTTGCTGTTCGGCAATAGGTGCAACGGCTTCATTCTTTAATTGCGCTTTTGGAACTGGAGGGACACCTTTTGAAACAGGTGTTGCTGAAGTAGCAGCTGCAGGAGTTCCAGGTTTATTGTTTTTAAAATATTCAATCCACGCAGGGTCTACAGAAGAAGGATCCTGCAGATACTGCTCGTACATTTCATCGACGAGCCAATCATTTGCACCAAAATCCTGTGCCGACACTGGCGAACTCCTTCTTGGCGTTATTTGCCCCAAGCCTATAGCCAGGAGCGTTAATGCTAAAAACTAAATGCGCTGGCTCAAGCGCGAGATAGGCCACATCAGGGCCAGATTGGCAGCTATCACTCAGGGATAGCGCGGATTGCCATGACTGCAGTAACCAACGATAGGAGCAACAGTGGCACTGCCACGATGTAGAGACCAGCTCCAAATTGATATTTAGAAACGCCAATTGCAATCAAATTCGCAAGTAGCGCTGGTGCCCGACCAAAATATTTCCCACGTCGAAAACCTGCAGCTGCTGCATACAAACCTGCAGATCCAAGGGCCACAAAAATTAGAACGCCAAGTAGCGGCAAAATCTCAACGTTTTCGGCGGTGACTGCCAAGTAAATTAACCAAACTCCGATCGCTCCAACAACTACTGATTCGATAGTCAATAGGGTTGCCAGTATTGCCCGGACCTTAGCCGCCTTGGCAGGATCATTATTCATGGAAGAGAGATTAACTCATCGTGGGCAGAAAAACTCTCTCTTTACCCATGATGGAATCCA
>CAINSH010000076.1 GCA_903852955.1 uncultured Actinomycetes bacterium
ATACTGGTCTGTCCCAAACTCTCTTCTTCTATCCAACACACGACACCCTTGTCTTTTCCGATAGTTTCTTTTTACAAGGGTTCATCCACTCGATTTTTCGCGGCGCTGGATTTGGGATGCTCAACGCCTGGTTAGTGACAACCGTGTTGGTCCAGCTCTTTTCGGCCTATTCGGCGGTCTTAATAGCCCACAAACTCAAACTCAGAGCCATCCCTGGCGCAGTTTTAGTGATCTATTGGGGTTACAACTCAACAATGTGGGCACAAAGTACTCATGTACAGCACGTCTTATATCCCTTTGTCGGCTGGATAATCTTGGCTGGATTCGGGTTTATGCATGCTCAAACGTTCAGGGGCAAAATACTCTACTTAACGCTGGCGTTGAATCTATCGCTGCTTCTGGCGCTTTCATCTATATACGCCTTCATCTTCTCACTTCTCTATAGTGGTCTTGGAGCTGTTATTTACATTTTCTGGTGTGCATCGAAAAATAAACTCCACGACAACATCTTACTAAATCTCAAATTATTCCTTCAACGCTCTTTCAAAAGAATAGATTTCAAGAATTTACTCAAGACCATACTTGTTCCAATTATCCTGTCTATACCCTTAACATTCATATTCCTTAAAATCTATGTATTCGACACTTCTTTCAGGACTGTACGCGAAGCCTCAACAGTCTCATTTTTCAGTCCAACTTTTACAGATTTCTTTAACCCGCCCTCGGATAATCTGCTCTTCGGAAGAGTACTTCAAAAACTCTTTAGTTATGGATTGCCCGGCACCGGTGAACCCGGAATGGGCTTTACTCCTGCTTTCCTTGCAATTTTATTAGTAACAATCGCGATTGCAATGCGAAAAAATCTAAGCATAAATCGGGAGTTATTGCGCGTCCCACTCATGATTTTGGTTTTAGTCAGTTTTGTTGAACTTCTGATCCTAAAAGATGCACGGGGATTTAGTTTTTGGTTTCTTACATTTGAGCAGCTTCCGGGTTTCAACTCGCTCAGGGCGCTTAGTCGAATCCATACCTTTCAATACATGATGGCATCGTTAGCAGTTGCTGTAATTTTAGATAAATTAATAGACTATTTCAGTCCAAGCGGCCGGATCGGTAAAGTTCATTTCAATTCAAGGCTTTTAAAGATCTCGCTGCCTTTGGTGGTAGTCGTACTAATTCTTGCTGAGAGCACTCCAAACGTTGGTCGTTGGACCGCAGATGAGTTGAAAATTGTTAGCATTGCGAAGAAATCCAAGGCAGATTTTGCCCAGTGCAAGAGTTTTTCAGTTGTTCCATCAGATGCACAGATTCGTCAAAGAGCTATGTATGCATGGATAATTGACGCACAAGTGCTTTCAGCGCTGTACTCAAAACCAACTCTGCAGGGTTATTCAGGCGGTGAGCCAACTGATTACGGGATTGATACTTCTTCAACTTCGCAAGTACTCGAGGCCAGCATAAAGAACGTTATCGCCACCAAAAACTTAGTGGATTCATGCTTGCTTTACCCTATAAATAAGGAAAATATTAAAACGAAATGGAAAGTAGTGCCTATTATTGGCTAGCGGTTACGCCGCCTTAGCTCAGTTGGTAGAGCGTCGCTCTCGTAAAGCGAAGGTCTCGGGTTCGATTCCCGAAGGCGGCTCAATGGGTACTATCGCTTTATGTGGCTCACGAAATTCTGTTGAGCGAATTAACTTCTTCTGGAGTCAGTGCGATAACTGGAATGATTTCGTTGAGCTGATCAACCGTGCGGGCCGATGCAATAGGTGTGCTAACCATTGGATTTGCACGAACCCAACCAAGTGCGACGGCGCTAATCGTAGTGTTGTGGTTTTTGGCAATCTCATCCAAGGCAGTTATTACGGCGTAACCCTTTTCATTTAAATATTCAGTGACGCCAGATGCTCGGACAGAATCAACCGTGATTCCTGGACGATATTTTCCGGTTAAAAATCCACGAGCAAGACCAAAATATGGAATACACGAGATTGAGTGCTCGGCCAAAATGGGCGCTGTCTCTGACTCAAAAGGTTCGCGGGCAACTAAGTTGTATCGATCTTGCACGGCGATGTATGAGGGAAGTGAGTTATCTGCACTGAAAGCTAGTGCCTCTTGTAGTCGCGGAGAAGAAAAGTTTGATGCCGCGATATAGCGAACCTTGCCTTGCGCAATTAACTGCGCATATGCGCCAAAAACCTCTTCAAGAGG
>CAINSH010000077.1 GCA_903852955.1 uncultured Actinomycetes bacterium
GCTTCACGCGATGCAATCATTGCAAATTGTTCAGATCTATCTAGACGCCGAAGTTCAACGCGCTCCATCTGCTCAGATGGTTCAACTGCTACTCGAGCTGCAAAGTGAACGGGAAGAGTTTGCGCCCATTCCTCAGTCAGGTTTCGAACACCGCTAGTGCCAGCGAGAAGGGCTGACCAAGATGTTGTTACATCCCCACCAATGGGAGTTGTGGCACCTAGTCCAGTAACAACTACGCGGCGACGTGACATGAAACTAGAGACTTACTGCTTACTTAGCTGCGTTAACGATGAAATTAACTGCATCGCCAACTGTGACGAGATCGGTAACTGCTTCATCAGGAATCTTTACGCCAAAACGCTCTTCTGCAGCAACTACAACTTCAACCATGCTGAGTGAATCAACCTCTAGGTCTTCAGTGAAGTTCTTATCAAGTTCAATTGATGCTGCAGGAATTCCAGCTACTTCTTCAACGATCTCTTTAAGTCCTGCAAGTACATCTGCTTGTGCAAGTGCCATCTGATGTGTTCCTTTTCTTATACATAAGTTCGATAGTTCAACAGGTGGTAATTGTGTATTACGGACCTGCTTACTAACGAGTATCGACAGGCGAAAGTGGGGCAAATCTCAAGGTTGAGGGGGTAACTGGACTACTTGGCCCGCATAAACCAAGCCTGCCCCGTAGCCAATTAGCAGCGCTAACTTGCCATGCATCTTTGGATGTTTTTCGAGCAAGACATCCATGGCTAAAGGTATTGATGCTGCTGAGGTATTTCCATTAACGCGAATATCGTCGGCGACTAAGACAGAGTCAGGCAATTTCATTTCCTTAACCATGGTTTCAATGATTCGGATATTTGCCTGGTGTGGAATAAATGCATCAAGTTGATCGACACCTACACCTGCGGCTTCAAGGGCTTTTAATCCAACTTTGCTCATTGAATAAACTGCCCAGCGAAACACGGTTTGACCTTGTTGTGAAATATTTGGCCAACCCAACTGTGCAACACCTTTATCAGGTGCATTTCTAAACTCTGTGTATGCAGGATTTAACATAATTGCATCCCGTGAATCTGCATCCGATCCCCAGATCGTTGGACCAATTTTCGCTTCTTCACTTTGCCCAATAACTACTGCTCCAGCCCCATCGGCAAATATGAATGCAGTTGCGCGATCATCGGGATCTGTAAAATCAGATAGTTTTTCAACTCCGACGACTAAAACATTTTTTGATGTACCACCGCGGACTAAATCGCTAGCCATACCAACGCCGTAACAAAAACCTGCGCAGGCTGCACTGATGTCAAAGGCTGCAGCTTTGGGGTTTCCGAGTTCGTTAATTAACTCAGTTGCAGCACTTGGCGCTTGGTAAGGGTATGAAATAGTTGAAAGAATTAAGGTATCAATATCGGCCATTGTTAACTTGGCCCGCTTCAGTGCGCTTTCACAAGCAGCTTTTGCCATAGTGATTACGGTTTCATCAGGTCCTGCAAAGCGACGCGATTGAATTCCGGTGCGCTGTTGAATCCATTCATCAGTTGAGTCAATTCGATCAACAATTTCTGAGTTAGGTACCAATCGCTTTGGTCGATAAGAGCCAACGGAGAGAATTTGGCTATGTGTTGTTGGCAGGGATTTCATGCTCATATGTGCCTTCCTGCAAACTCTCTTGCTTCGGTTAAATCTTCTGCGTTTTTGAGTGCAAAAACTTCTATCTCTGGAGCACCGCGCTTGAGTAAGCCAACCAGAGTTCCAGCCGGCGGCAATTCAATGACACCCGTAACACCAAGGTTTTTCAGTGTTTGCATGCATAAATCCCAGCGCACTGGATTAGCAATTTGATTGACGATTCGATCCAGAACTTGGGCACCATCAGTTACTGCTTCGCCATCTTTATTTGAAATCACGGTCACAGAAGTTGGATGGGTAGAGATTGTTGATGCCAAAGCGCGAAGTGGTTCTACGGCAGGTGACATAAAATGTGTATGAAACGCGCCGGCAACAGCTAAAGCTCGAACTCGTGATCCTTGCGGTGGGTTTTGTGCAAGTGTTGCCAGTGCATCTAAATCACCGGCAGCAACTATTTGGCCGCCGCCATTGTCATTTGCTGGCACCAGGTTTAGTTCGTTTAGAGTTGATAACACTAAGTCGCGATCTCCACCTAAAACTGCAGCCATTCCTGCAGGGGATTGGGCCGCAGCTTTTGCCATTTCAAGGCCACGCGCACGTACTAACCGAAGCGCATCTTCATGATTAATTGCACCGCTTAATGCAGCAGCTGCAAGTTCACCCACTGAATGGCCCGATACGTAAGCGAAACCTTTTAGACCGAGGGCATGTGCACCTAGTAATGAAGTAGCAACAATTAGTGGTTGTGCATTCGCGGTATCTTTAATTTCATCGGCATCAGCAGTGGTTCCAAGGCGTAATAAATCTAAATCAATTCGCATGGACCAAGCAGAGACTAATTCATGAAGTTCAGGATCTGAAATCCACGAACCCAACATTCCAGGAACCTGAGATCCCTGACCCGGCGCAACAATTGCTAACACGTTTATTACTTTACTCGAAACCTGCGATTACTACCTAGTACGTGAAACTAACCAGACCTGAGCACTGTGTTGCGCGACCGTGACTTTTGCACTCGGCGCTGCGATTGCAGGTTCATATGATGCAATCGCTTTCGAAGCATCGAAAATGCATCTAAATGCTTCACCCCAAGTATTGTCAGGCAAAGTGAAAATTGTTTCAGCATTTGATGAGTTCATTAATAGCAATAAGCCACGTGTTGGATCGGCTTCAACAAAAACTGTGATGCTGCGCTTTTCTTCATCTTGCCAGTGATCATCACTCATCTCATGTCCACCTAATGAAAACCAAGCTATGTCTTTTCGTTTAGTTCCCTGATCAACAATTCCCGTGAAAAATTCTGAAGCGACATCTGCCAAGTAAGTTTCGCGAATCTTTGCCAGCTCTTGTACGGACGCCAATATGTCTTGTGCCTTTTCATCTAACTCCCAAGGCAATGCCCAGCCGCCATTAAAAGTTTCAGAGCTTTCTTCGGAAAATTCAATTGGTAAGGAAAAAGCATTATTTGAACCGTTTTGTGTCCGGCTAACTTCATCACCCATATTTAGCATAGGCACACCTGAAGAAAGCATGAGCGTTGCAAGCAGTGATTTTTTTAACCAATGCCTAATCGTTGCAACACCTAGATCGTCAGTCTCACCCTCAATTCCAACGTTCCATGATCTGTTGGTGTCATTTCCATCGGCATTGTTTTCGCCATTAGCGACGTTGTTTTTTTGGTTATAAGTGACCATATCGTGCACAGTAAATCCGTCGTGAGCTGCAATGAAATTAATAGAAGAAGTTGGCCCTCGGTAATGGAAAATCGAACTAGAACCACTAATGCTGCTTGCTATATCCGCAACTCCTTCGCCATACCCACGTGCAAGATCACCTAACCAGAACTGGCGAACAGAATCTCGATAGGCATCGTTCCACTCGCGCCAAGGATGGGGAAAATCTCCTAAGGCATATCTGGTGACATCCCATGGCTCTGAAATCATTTTAAAGTTACGGAGCACAGAGTCGGCTTCAATTGCCGACATGAGCGATGAATTAAATGCGCTATTACTTGTATACAGCGCGGTTGCTAAATCAAAGCGAAAACCATCTACTCCCACGACTTCAATCCACCAACGAAGTGAGTCAATAATTTGTCGAACAGAGTGTGGATTGCTTGCCGCAAAAGTATTTCCACATCCAGTTACATCTATGTAATTGCCGTGAGAATCTTGACGATAGTAAGCCTTGTTATCTATACCCTTGTAAGAAAGCGTTGGTCCACCAACACCACCTTCAGCTGTATGGTTATAAACAACATCTAAAATAACTTCGATGCCAGCAGCATGGAGTTGATCTACCGACCACTGAAGTTCAGTAATGGGATCACTTGTTGATGCATACTCCATGTTGGGTGCACTAAAAGCTAAGGTGTTATATCCCCAATAGTTCTTGCGGCCTCGTGCATGGATTGCTGGCTCAGTAATTGACGCGGCAATTGGTAAAAGTTCTAAAGCTGTGACCCCAAGTGATTTCAAATGTGCAATCGTTACTGTATGACCTAAAGCTTTATAAGTACCGCGTTCATTTTCAGGGATCTGCTTATTTTTGGAAGTAAGCCCTTGTACATGTGCCTCATAAATAATTGTTTTAGCCCAGGGCACAAGTGGGCGGTGAACTTCGCGAGCGCGGTGATCGGTTACAACACTGTATGGAACTTTCCCTGCGCTATCGCGATTATCACGTCGAGATAAGTCGCCAAGCCCAACTCCATCCTCAGCAACATGTCCATAAATTTCAGGAACATATTGGATGTGACCATCGAGTGCGTGGGTGTAAGGGTCAATCAAAAGTTTTGATGCATTAAAACGAACACCGTATTCAGGTTGCCATGGTCCGTAAACGCGATATCCATAACGCTGGCCTGGACGAACCCCAGCTAAATAACCATGCCAAATCGGACCGTTGCGGTGAGACATTGCAAAACGAGTTTCGACTAACTTGCCATTTACCTCATTAAAAAGGCATAGCTCGATTGCATCTGCCGCATTGGACCAGATTGCAAAGTTAGTTCCGCCCTCAGTGACAGTTGCACCTAGGGTCCGGGGATCTGCTGGAAGCACGGCGCAATACTGCCGTGAAAAGCTCAGTCGTGCTTTACGACACCCGCTCCTCAAACACTTCAAGCAAGCCTGCTTCTCTGTGATTTACAAATTCTGGGTAATAAATAAGGGCATCAGGTTGGTTATTTGCTCTGAAAATCTTTCTGAAATACTCGCATCCGATTAAGAAAAGTGCGGCCGGCAAAAGATCGACGGATCTTTTTAGGAACCACGGCGTTCCATTTTTCAGCATCCACTTAACTGATTCAGATTTAGCTTTCTTAACAACTGGATCTAGATTGATTGGGGCTATTTCCCATTTTCTGATGAGTAGTTCTCTAAAGTGCTGCGCAAGTAATTGATGTCCAAATGTAGAAGGGTGCATTCGATCAATGTGCCAAACTTTGCGGTCATAAATTCCCTCAAGTTCTCGGGTTCGCAGAATCTGTGAACCAAATTCAGCCGCAATTGCCTGTGTAACTTGGTTGACGGCGTTTATTCTTCGGCTCAAAACTGCTCCCAATACCTTTGGCATCGGGACAATTAATGTTGGATCATGAAGTTGCAGAAGCAAGGTTTCAGAACCCATCTCCTTCAAAGCCTTTATTGTTTTACGAAGATTCTGGTGCAACCGTTCAGGGGAGAAACCATTTCGCAGCGCATCGTTTCCTCCGACTATTACTGCGGTGATTGTTGGCTGATGGATTGTGGCCTTAGGTAATTGGTCCAACAAAACTTCATCTGATTTTGCTCCAGGCCTAGATAGATTCACATAAACAAGAGGCTCCTTGAAGTTTTTCGCTAGATAGTAACTCCAGCCTTTTGAAATTCCATAGACATCAGTATCGCCAACTCCTGAGGCTGCACTGTCTCCCAAGACTACAAAAGTTGCGACAGACATCGACTATGCCACTCGTAGCTTTCTTGATGGTCGGTCTAAGTCGCCATGTAGTTTGAGCATCAGCGATAACGTCGCACTCCATGGAAAATTTTCAGCTTGATGAAAACATCTTTGGGGAAGTGAAGGATCACGTCTGTACTCAAGCGTTTTTTCAATTGCATTTGCAAATTCGTAACCTGTATTTCCGGCAACAGCACCGACTGGACTTGGAGTATCCAGCAGTAGGAACTCGCCAACGGCACTTGTTTTGGATGCGACAACCGGCGTACCTGCAGCAAGAGATTCAAGTGCGGCTAAGCAAAACGTTTCAATTGGACCAGGAGCTAGAGAAACATCTGCTGATGCAAGTATTTCCGCTAATCGTTCCCGGTCGGCGATATATCCAAGAAAAGTAACAGGAAGACCTTTGCTCTTGTCTCTCAACTCAACATACATTGGGCCAATACCAACGTAAATTAATCGTGCATTAATTCCGCGTTCTAATAAAATCTTTAGTGCTTCAATAGATCTTCCAGGGTGTTTTTCGCGTGACATTCTTCCGCAGTGAACTAGTAGAACATCAGCGCCTTGCAGTAGATCAGATCGGAAACTCTCATTTCTTAGATAAGGTGAAAATTTATCTAAATCCACCCCAAGTGGAACACGCACTAAATTTGTAGTTTTAATATCTTCGAACTCTTTAGATGCAAACTCGGTTGTAGTGATAACGTGTTTAAAACGCGATGCTAAGCGGCGGTTATGCCAATCCACGATTGCCTTAAGCGAGAATGGAAAGTAATTCTTAGCTAACCCACTGAGAGTTTCATGACTAAAAACCACCGCTGAAATTTTTCGTTGTCCTGCCCACGCTCCTATTTTAGAAAGCGTGAATCGGTCTGATATTTCTAGAACATCTGGTTTGAGGGTAATTAATAGTTTTTTTACGTCTCTATTATTTCGAATTATGCGATAGCCACCACTGAAAGGAATTTCAATTGATGGCAGAGTTATTTTTGTGCCGCTCGAAGATTCTTCACAAAAAAAGCCAGTTCCCGGAACAATGTAAGTAAATGTGTGTCCGCGTGCTACATATCCACTTCCTAGTTGGTGAAGTGTGGTTTTGATTCCACCGGACTTAGGCCCATAGAAATTAGCAATATGAACGATTTTCATGCCACATTTTCCCTTTCAATCTGCAAGCCTGACTTTTGTCTAATAATCTCTTTGTAGTGCCCAATAAGTTGATTGTTGACCAGTTGCCAATTTCTAGAAATTACTGATTCGCGTGTGCGCTTTTCCAAAGTTTTTGGCTCATGTAAGTGGATGAGCATGTTTATAGCCCGATTGAGCGCAACAGAATCTGAGGTGTTAATTAAATATCCAGTCCAGCCGTGATTAACAAGATCAAGCGGACCGCCTGAGTTAGGTGCAATAACACCAACTCCCGATGCCAAGGCTTCTTGGATTGATTGACAAAAAGTTTCATGTTTTCCGGTATGAACAAAATAGTCTAAAGACGCATAGTGTTTTGCTAAGTCTTCGCCACTTTGATAGCCAGTAAAAATCGCATGAGGTAAAATCCGTTCTAATCGCGATCGTGCGGGACCATCTCCAACAATTACAAGTTGAAGGTCATCACGGGCATCTAGAACTGCTAAATCTTCTACTCGTTTTTCATTTGCTAAACGGCCTACATAACCGACAATTTTTCTATCTGGCCTGTTGCCAAGGATTCTCGCTCTTAATTCTTTATCGCGCTTTGAGGGACTAAATCTCTCAGAATCCACTCCACGTTGCCAGAGGTGAACATTTTTAACACCACTTTCAATTAAGTCATTACAAGACCAGTGTGACGGTGCCAAGGTTCTGTCGCTAGCAGAATGAATTTTTGCAATCCATTTTTTTAAAGTGTTGTGAGCAATTGTTAACCCGTAATGTCGCGCAAACCCTGCCATATCTGTTTGGTAGACAGATAAAGTCGGGATCTCTAGTTTTTGCGCAATTTTTGTGACATATTTCCCTAAGAAAATCGGTGAAGCTAAGTGAATAACATCTGGTTCGAAACCATCAATTAACTGCTCCAAATTTCGTTGAGGAAAGCCCAATGGAATTAGCCCCATCATTTCAAGACTCGGAACTCGCTTAACGCGAAAACCAGCAAACTCTTTTGGCCCATCAACACTCTCAGGGGCAATCACGAGTGCTTGGTGCCCTTGGCTCTTCAGGTGTTCCAAAATGCGAAGGACAGAGTTGGTAACTCCGTTTATTTGGGGGAGAAATGACTCAGTTACGACTGCCACGCGTAGAGTTGTTTCCATGGCGTCATACTCAGCCAGCTTTAAAGACTCAACTTCACATTGAGGTTACGTGTTGGCAAATCTGGCGTGAAATCTTGCTAAATCGATGGCAAGGATGGTTACTGGCCAGTAACCTATGCCTATGAAGATCGCGGTATGCATTAAACAGGTCCCAGATTCTTGGGCTGAGAAGAAGATGATTGGCGGCCTGCTCGATCGCGCCAACGTTGATGCCGTCCTAAACGATTTAGATGAATATGCTGTTGAAGAAGCTTTACGTATCGCAGAAACACATGGCGGAAACGAAGAAGGCGGACCCAATACCGTTACGGTGATTTCAATGGGACCAGAGCGCGCAACCGAAGCGGTGCGCAAAGCGCTATCAATGGGCGCTAATGATGCAATTTTAATTAGTGATCCAAAATTAGCTGGGGCCGATGCGCTGATGACTGCAGAAACTTTAAGCGCTGTGATTTCGAAAAATCAATACGACATCGTTATCTGTGGCACTGAGTCAACAGATGCACGCATGAGTGTTGTACCAGCGATGATTAGTGAAAAGCTTGGCTGGGCCCAACTTACTTTTGCATCAAAAGTCGAAGTTGATCCGTCAGCGAAGAAAACTTCAATCACTCGAGTAACCGAAGCTGGTGTTGATGAGATTGTTGCTCAATTTCCTTGCGTGGTCAGTGTCGTTGAAAAAATAAATGAACCACGTTACCCATCCTTTAAGGGAATCATGGCCGCTAAGAAAAAAACAATTGAAATTTGCGATTTAGCTAGCACGGGAGCTTCTGTTTCAACTTCATGGTCAGCAGTTCTAGATGCTGCGCCTCGTCCACCGCGCGCCGCCGGAGTTGTCATCACCGATGATGGTTCAGGTGGCACAAAATTTGTTGATTTCCTAGCTGAGAAGAAGTTGATATGAGCAACGTTTTAATTCTGGCAGATTTTGTTGATGGTAAAGCCACTAAATCAACGGTTGAAATCGCAACTGCAGGTGCTCGAATCGGTGAAGTTAGCGCGGTAGTCATGGCACCTATCGGGCAAGGGGCAGCCCTTTCTGCCACATTAACCCAGGGTCCAATCACAAAAATTCTTATTATTGAATCAGATGATTTTGCTAAACATGGTGTCGCAGCTGTAGCTGATGCGCTTTCGCACGTTGCAAATCAGAGTAAACCTGATGCAGTTTTATTAGTCTCGCATGCTTTCGGAAAAGAAGTTGCTGGCAGAGTTGCAATGAAGATTCAAGCTGGAATTATTACCGATGCTGTTGATGTTGCTGCAGATTGTTATACAACGCAGTTAGTTTTTGGTGGCTCAACGACTGTGCATTCCAAAGTGAGCCAAGGAATTTCAATCATCACTGTACGTCCAAACACAATCACGGCTGATTTCATCGCCGCCACACCTGCAATTGAGAATGTAAGCGTTCAAATAAGTGAAAACGCAAAAAAATCTACGATTACTTCTTCACAACCTCCAGTAAAAGGTGGACGCCCTGAGTTAACTGAGGCAAATATTGTTGTTTCAGGTGGTCGCGGGACTAATGGTGATTTTGCCGCCGTTGAAAACTTTGCCGATTCGTTAGGCGCAGCAGTCGGAGCATCACGCGCAGCAACCGATGCTGGTTGGTACCCACACTCACATCAAGTGGGACAAACTGGCAAAACTGTTAGCCCACAACTCTATGTAGCCTGCGGAATCTCTGGAGCAATCCAACACAGAGCAGGAATGCAGACTTCAAAGACAATCGTCGTTATCAACAAAGATCCTGAGGCACCACTGTTTGAATTAGCTGATTTCGGCGTAGTTGGCGATCTCTTTGCTGTTCTTCCACCTGCCACGGAAGGCGTCAAAGCTCGCAAAGCCTAAGATTGACCCCATGTCATCGATCTATGTAGACCATGCGGCAACAACGCCCATGCTCGATAGCGCACGCACTGCGATGACTTTGCAGTTGGCCCAACTTGGAAACCCATCTAGTTTGCACACTCACGGTCGCGCAACACGCAAAACTATTGAAGATGCTCGCGAATCAATTGCTAAACAAGTTGGCTGCCTTGCAAGTGAAGTGATTTTTACGGCATCTGGAACAGAAGCAAATAACATTGCACTCAAAGGTTTGTATTGGCAAGGCCGAGATAAAGGAAAGCAAGTCGTAGTTATTTCTTCAATCGAACACCATGCAATTTTAGATCCA
>CAINSH010000078.1 GCA_903852955.1 uncultured Actinomycetes bacterium
GGCCGGTTTTCAGGTAACCTCTCCCACGGAGGGCTCGCATAGCGGCCGAGTGCACCGGTCTTGAAAACCGGCAAACGAAAGTTTCGTGGGTTCAAATCCCACGCCCTCCGCCAGTTTTCTTTAAGCCTGTGGCTGAGTTCATAGCCCATACGCAGGGTTACTCCTAGCCGAAAATTCACTCCAAGAGGACACTTACGCCTTAGTGATTTAATTTCTCTAGAGGAGCCCAGCGCATGTCAGGTGTTTTTTCACCCACGAGAGCAAAGATTAAAGAGCGCACGCTGCGCACAGATAAGTGGTGGTTACAACCGCTTCTTACTTTCGGCGTTCTTTTCTCATTCATTATCTATGCAACGTTTCGCGCTTTTGAAAACGATAATTACTTTACAGAACCTTTGATCTCTCCTTTTTATTCACCATGTTTATCTGAAGCATGTGTTCCCGGCTCAACAATTTTTGGATTCACACCTGTAAGTGCACAGATTCTTAACTTTGCCTTATCTCCAGCTCTAATTATTTTGATCTTCCCACTGGGTTTCCGCATGACATGTTATTACTATCGCAAGGCTTATTACCGTGCGTTTTGGTTATCACCACCAGCTTGCGCAGTTGCTGAACCACATGAAAAGTACAGTGGAGAAACTAAAGCCCCACTTATTTTACAGAATGCGCACCGCTGGTTTTTCTATGCAGGTTTAGTATTCAATGTTTTCTTAACCTATGACGCGATTATTTCTTTCAAAAATGATCAAGGCCAATGGGGACACATGAGTGTTGGGTCCTTGGTTCTTCTTGTTAGCTCATCGCTTTTATGGTTCTACTCATTGTCATGTCACACATGTCGCCACACAGTTGGTGGACGTTTGAAGCATTTTTCAAAGCACCCAGTGCGTTACAAGCTTTGGACATGGGTTTCAATTCTTAACCACAAGCACCAACAGTTCGCTTGGTACTCACTTGCAGCTGTGGCATTTGCCGACATCTATGTTCGCCAAGTTGCATCTGGCGCCTGGACAAACTTCTACTTCTTCTAAAGGAAATCGAATATGACATTAGAACGCCATAACTACGACGTCCTCGTAATTGGAGCAGGTGGTGCAGGTTTACGTGCAGCAGTTGAAGCCCGTGAAGCAGGATTGCGTGTAGCAATCATCTGTAAATCATTATTCGGCAAGGCCCATACCGTGATGGCAGAAGGTGGCGCCGCTGCATCCATGGGAAACGTCAACGACAATGACAATTGGATGGTGCACTTTCGCGACACAATGCGTGGCGGAAAATTCCTTAACCATTACAGAATGGCAGAACTACACGCCAAAGAAGCACCAGATCGCATTTGGGAGTTAGAAGTATGGGGCGCGCTTTTTGATCGCACTAAAGAAGGAAAGATTTCTCAACGCAACTTTGGTGGACATGAATATCCACGCCTTGCACACGTTGGTGACCGAACCGGCCTTGAATTAATTCGAACAATGCAACAGCGAATCGTTGCTTTGCAACAACAAGATGGTCGCGATTTTGGTGACATGGAAAGCCACATCAAAGTATTTGCAGAGTTAACAATTACAGATATTTTGAAAGAAAACGGAAAAGTTTCTGGCGCATATGGATACTGGCGTGAAAGTGGATCCGAAGTTTTATTCGAAGCACCTGCCGTCATAATTGCAACTGGTGGAGTTGGAAAAACTTTCAAAATTACTTCTAACTCTTGGGAAGGCACAGGCGATGGCCATGCACTTGCCTTGAAAGCTGGCGCAAATCTTGTTGACATGGAGTTCTTACAGTTTCACCCAACAGGAATGGTCTGGCCACCTTCTGTTCGAGGAATTTTAGTAACTGAGTCAGTTCGCGGTGAAGGTGGAGTTCTTACAAACACCAATGGCGAACGCTTCATGTTTAATTACATTCCAGAAGTATTTAAAAAGATGTATGCCGACAATCCTGAAGAAGCAGATCGTTGGTATACAGATCAAGACAACAATCGTCGTCCACCAGAACTATTGCCACGCGATGAAGTTGCGCGCGCAATTAACACCGAAGTTAAAGCGGGACGCGGCACCGAACACGGTGGCGTTTTCTTAGACGTATCTAAGCGTTTATCTGCCGAAGTCATTAAAAAGCGACTTCCATCTATGTGGCACCAGTTCTACGAATTAGCCGGAGTTGACATTACAAAAGAGCCGATGGAAGTTGGCCCAACATGTCACTACGTCATGGGTGGCGTTGAAGTAGAACCAGATACTGCAGCTGCAGTCGGCGTTCCAGGATTATTTGCTGCCGGCGAAGTTGCTGGTGGAATGCATGGCTCAAACCGTCTTGGTGGAAACTCACTGACAGATCTTTTGGTATTTGGTCGTCGCGCCGGTGCTGGAGCCGCTGAATATGTAAAGAGCAGTGGTAAAAACCCAGTTAGTGATGCTGCAATTACTGCCGCTGCAGCCAAGATTCAAGCACCATTTGATCGCGCTGGTGGAGAAAACTCATACTCGTTACACGCCGAACTTCAAGAAGTGGCTCATAATCTTGTTGGAATTATCCGAACAGGCACCGAGCTACAAGATGCAATTGAAAAGATTGCAGATATTAGAAAGCGAAGTGCAAATGTTTCTGTAAGTGGTGGACGAAAGTTCAACCCTGGTTTCCACTTAGCTTTTGATTTAGACAACATGTTATTAGTTGCCGAGAGCACTGCAAAGTCTGCAATTAAACGTGAAGAATCACGCGGTGGACACACACGCGATGATTTCCCAGGAATGAATAACAAATGGCGACAAATTAACCACATCGCATCATTTGATGGCACACAAGTAAATGTTCGCGAACAAGCTCTACCAATGTTGCCTAAAGAACTCTTTGATCTCTTTGATGTTCACGAATTAGAGAAGTACATGACACCTGAAGAAATCGCGAAAGGCGGTGCACGCTAATGGCACGCAAACTTAAAATGCGTATTTGGCGCGGAGATGCAGATAACGGCGGACTTCAAGATGTCACAGTTGAAGCCAATGAAGGCGAAGTAGTCCTTGATGTGATTCACCGCGTTCAAGCAACACAGATGGGCGATCTCGCTGTGCGCTGGAACTGCAAAGCTGGCAAGTGTGGTTCATGTTCCATGGAAATTAACGGAAAGCCTCGTCTTGCGTGCATGACACAAGTTGCTTCATATGGTGATGAAGAAACAATTACTGTCACACCAC
>CAINSH010000079.1 GCA_903852955.1 uncultured Actinomycetes bacterium
CGCAGCTTCAAGGGTTAGATCACCTCGGCGCATTGCAATGACTTGGGCATAGCCAAGTGCTAATTGGGCCGTACGTGCCGAAGTTATTCCGGCCGCAATACAACTATCGACTTCGTCGACTAGGCCCGCGACATACATGCGATCAACTCGATCACTAATTCGCTCACCGAGTGCTTCGCGATCCATGACTAATCCAAACTGTCTAGCGGCTGGATAAAGTTGCGAATCTTTGCGAGGCAAGTTCGCAGTGAAAGGTTTGCCGGTGATTTCGATAACTTCAAGTGCTCTTACTATGCGCCTTGTATTTGCGCGATCAATTGCTAGGGCTGCTGCCGGATCAAGTTTTTCTAGTCGCTCGAATAAAACATGTGCACCAAGTTCTAACACTTCTTGCTCAAGTGCTTCACGAACAGCTGGGTTCGTGTCTGGAAAATTAAGCTCATCTAAAATTGCTTTGATGTAGAGCCCAGTTCCGCCCACAATTACTACTGATTTTCCACGACTCTGAATTTCTGAGATTTTCGCTCGTGCTTGGCTTTGGTACCAAGCCACATTCGCATCTTCAGTTACTTCAAGAACATCGAGCAGATGATGCGGTATTCCCTGGCGTTCTTCGATACTTAATTTAGCTGTGCCAATATCCATGCCTTTGTAGAGCTGCATTGAGTCGGCATTGATAATCTCGGCATCAATATTCTGAGCTACTGAAATTGCAAGATCGCTCTTGCCAGTGGCAGTTGCACCACAGATAACAATTAGCTTCATGCGCGAATAACCGGGATACCTAACATGGTGCCCGTTACTTCGCGTTTAGCTCTGCGCTCTACCTTGCCGCCAGTGCCAATCAAATAATGCGACGAGCTCTCGGTGATATCTACTGTGATCAAGTCACCAGGTAGTGGCTGTTCAACCATAGAGTTGAAGTGAACCAATCTGAAATCTTCGCTACGCCCAGTCATGCGATCGTTATCGCCATTGCGGCGGCCAGAAACTTCAGCCACTAGAACTTTCATAGTGCGACCAATTGCTTCGGCATTAACTGAAGCGGAGATCGCTTCTTGATGCGCGTGCAAGCGGGTGTAACGCTCTCCCACAACTTCAGCTGGAATTTGATTTGGCATAACGGCAGCTGGGGTCCCGGGGCGAATTGAATATTGATAGGTGTAGGCCGCCGAGAATCGCGCTTGCGTGCAGAGATCTAACGTGGCTTGGAAATCTTCTTCAGTCTCACCTGGAAAACCTACGATGATGTCAGTTGTAACTTGAGAATGCGGCATCGCTGCACGAACCCGATCGAGAATTCCTAAGTAGCGGTCTGTGCGATATGAACGGCGCATTTCCTGCAAGATGCGATTAGAGCCAGATTGCAACGGCATGTGTAGATGCGGCATCACATTTGATGTGCTGGCCATTGCCTCGATTACATCATCCGTGAAATCTCGTGGATGTGGCGACATAAAGCGCACTCGCTCTAGTCCTGAGATCTTGCCGCATTCTTTAAGTAAGTTTGCAAAAGCACCGCGATCACCGAACTCGACGCCATAGGCATTTACATTCTGACCAAGTAAGGTAATTTCAATAACACCAGAGTCAACTAAAGTATTAATTTCGCGCAAAATGTCACTTGCTGGGCGATCTTTTTCAATGCCACGCAACGTAGGAACAATGCAGAAGGTACAAGTATTGTTGCAACCAACTGAAACAGATACCCACGCCGTAAAGTCACTAAACCGCTTAGCGGGCAGAGTTGATGGGAAATGCTCTAGCGCTTCGAGAATTTCGATTTGAGACTCTTCTTCAATTCGCGCACGTTCTAGCAACACTGGCAGCGAACCAACATTATGGGTTCCGAAAACCACATCAACGTAAGGCGCTTTTTTCAGGATTGTGGCTTGATCTTTTTGGGCCAAGCAACCGCCAACTGCAATTTGCATTGCTGGGTTAAGTTTTTTTACTGGAGCTAAGAAACTAAGATTTCCGTAAAGTTTGTTATCTGCGTTCTCGCGCACTGCGCAAGTGTTGAAAACAACTAAGTCTGCTTGTTTACCGGCTTCGACTGGTATGTACCCATCTGCCTCTAATAATCCGGCAATACGTTCAGAATCGTGCACGTTCATCTGGCAGCCATAAGTCTCGACCAGATATGTGCGCGTCATGCCCCTAATCGTAATGGCAGCGGCAAAATCTCGGTATTTAGGCTTTTGCGATCAACTACCAGCACTTGATGATTGGCTAAAACTGACCAATCGTCATGGCCCCACCCTGTAGATGAGATCACCACACCACTTTTATCGCTGCGATAGCGCAATTCATAATGTGAGTTAACTGTCCATTCAGATTGATCGGTCACGTTGAATTCGCAGGCCGCAATTAAATAATCCGGAGTCAGTAGCATGCAGTTGATACTCGAAAAATCACAATTTTCACTGATCTTTGTTACGGCGCTACGTAGTCCGTC
>CAINSH010000080.1 GCA_903852955.1 uncultured Actinomycetes bacterium
GATCTCGTGGGGTTGGGCTACGGGCTAGATGCCCTATTAGCAAGTGAGTTAGATAGTTCTAAGCGACAAGTGCTTCGTGGCCTTCGTTTTGATACGTCGTCGCTGATTGAAAAAGTAAGAGTAGAAATCTTTAATCTGCGCTCGGATTCCGAGCATCTTGATGAGCTTAATTCAAGGCCAGAAATACCTGCAGAATTAAGCAAGATATTTAGTGAAATTATCTCCAATGTATATCAACATTCAAAAGCAACGCAGTTAGAAATTAACATCAGAGACAATGGCATCGGCGGTGCTGAAGAAAAAACTAATCACCATGGAATGCAAGGCATTGCAGAGCGAGTTCTGGAAATTGGTGGTCAACTTCAGATTCAATCTAGTTTTAGTGGAACTGAAATAGATATCATCTTGCCCATGGCAAAACTTTGACCTCCTTACTTATTCTCGATGATCATCCAATAGTTCGAGAAGGCTTGCGAAAAGCTCTTAGCGGCGCAGGATATGCACCAATATTTGAAGCAGGTACGGTTAGTGAGGCACGTTCAATCATTGCATTAAATAATCCGGATGTAGTGACTGTTGATATCAATTTGCCCGATGGAACTGGGTTTGAAATCATCTCTTGGCTACGAGCAATCTCACGCACGGTGGCAATAGTTGTCTTAACGCTACATGATGATGACAATCACATCATGGCGGCTATCAAAGCTGGAGCTAGTTCATACGTCAATAAAACTCAACCAATTTCAGAGTTGGTGGCTGCAATTTCACATTCGCTGGTTTCGCCTTTAAGTTTTAGCGCTTCTGGATTACCTGCAGTTTTTACTTCCCAACAAAAAAATTTGACTGCACGCGAATTTGATCTACTTGATCAACTTGAAAAAGGGGCCACAACAAAGGAGATTGCCGATGCTCTTTTTATTTCGCAAGCAACTGTAAAAACACATTTGGCTTCTATTTATCGAAAGCTCGAAGTTAGTAATCGAACAGCAGCTGTACATGCCATGAAGGCGATAAGATCAACTAACTAACAGATCTTGAAATTTTTTAGCCCAAATCTGCCATCGCCATTCCTTGACAATCCATTCGCGGCCTGCCGTACCCATTTTCTTACAAAGTTCTGGGTTGCTCAAAAGTTCTATAGTTCTGTTTGCAATTTCTTCGCAGTTCTTACCATCAACGACAAAACCTGTTACACCTTCTAAGACTGCATCAGGAGCGCCGCCCGAATTGCCTGCGATGACAGGAAGTCCGCAAGCGCTTGCCTCAAGATAAACAATTCCTAGGCCCTCAACTTCTAATCCCCAAAACCTAGAACGTGAAGGCATTACAAATACCTGACCTAAGCAAATATAAAGCGGTAGTTCGGCGTATTGAATTCGGCCAATGAAACTAATGTTTTCTTCTAATTTAAATTGTGCAACTAACTTGGCCAAGTGTTCTAAGTAAGGACCTTGGCCAACAAGAACTAGATGGGCAAGAGGTTCACGCTTTAGTATTTCGGGCATCGCCTGAATTAAATAGTCCTGCCCTTTTCGGTGAACTAAACGCCCAACACTTACAATAACTTTCTTATCCTCTAACCCCAATGATTTCCTCAATGCCTCTGAATCCACTGCTGCAAAGTGGTCAACATCAATTCCTGGTGCAATCTTTTGCATTCGACTTGAGGCACGAGCTCCTACTGCTCTTGAAATTGCCTTTCTGGTGAATTCACCAAGGTAGGTCAACGAATCAGTTGAAGATCCAATTCGTCTAATAATCAGATTGAATGGAAAAACCTTTGACCACCACACTTCGTGGCCATGTGTCAGTGCAACAATCCGTGTTGCTCCAGCTCGACGAAGTGAAGTCGCCATCCACGCTAAGGGTGCTGCCGCCCCAAAGGCCACAATCTTGATGGATCTCTCTCGCACAATTTTGGCTATTTTTCGATTTACCCACGGAGTTGGAAGCAGGATTTTTGAATTATCGCGGATGACTTCTACACCAAATTCGCTTAACCATCGCGCGTCATAGCTCTCTGATTTCTCCTGCGCAGAGGTATAAACAATTACGCTTGATTTTGGTAGTCGCTCAATTAAACCAATGATGAAAGTTTCGATTCCTCCGGCACGTGGGCCAAAATCATTGGTGACAAATAACGTTAAATCAGAAACGACGTGCTCCTACCAATGGCTTGCTTCCAAGTGATCCACTTGTCGTGATTTTTACTCGTGAACCGGAACGTGGCGCATGAACCATTTTTCCGCCACCCAAATAAATTCCAACATGGGAAACCGGGCGACCAAAGAAAAGTAAGTCCCCAGGCTTAAGTGATCTGGTAGAAACACGTTTTCCCATACGAGATTGTGCAGCTGATGAGTGCGGTAGAGAAACACCTGCAGTTTGATATGCACGCATTGTTAATCCGGAACAATCCCATGTCACTAAACCAGCGGCTCCGAAGACATATCGATCGCCGATTTGCTTGAGTGCAAATTTAAGCGCCGCACCAGCTCGACCAGATACTCCAGATACTGAACGCGCTGCCGCACGTGAGGATGCCTGATCCGCATCTTCTTCTTCGGCTGCAAGTTTTGCTAAACGTTCACGTTCTGCTTTGGTTAACTTTGAAAGCAATGCTTCGGCTTGGGCCAACTTTGCTTGGGCTTTAGCCGATTGAGCCTTAAATTTCTTTTCGGCGGCAATCACTAACGCCAATTTGTCATTGACAGTCAAAGTGGTTGCGTTTAGGCGTTGCTGGGCTGCTTGATACTTACGAAGTTGCACAGATTTGCTGCGACTTATTGCATCTAGGGCACCGGCGGAGGATAAGTAAAGTGTTGGATCTGATGAAAAGAGAAGTTCTAAAGACTGGCCTAATCCCCCAGCTTTGTACTGTTCAATGGCAATAGTCCCCAGTGATTTCTGCAAAGCTGAAAGCGTTTGGCCTTGAACCTGTGCCTTTGCTTTGATCCCATTGAGCGTTCGGGTAAGAGAGGCAAGTTTTACTTTTGCTTCCTGAGCACCTTCAGCGGCAGTGGTTGCATCCTCTTCCAAAGCACGCACTTGCGCCTTTACCTGATCTAGCGAAGGGGCAGCGTGAGCGGGGACGGCACCTGCAGCTGTCAGGGCTAACGCCAGGACAGCGCAGGGAAGAGTGCGCCTTAACATGGGTTCTAGGCTAACGAGGATGTATAGGCCAACTCAACTTTTAAGCAGGGTTTTTGCCTGTGAAATCGCCTCAGACCTGCAATAGTTGCTCAAATGAGCACAGTTGCATCCCTTGTTGTTGGTCGCGATGGATCCACATCAATTGGTAAAAACTCCAACGGAGTCTCATCAGATGCCGACCGAAAAGCCTTCTTGGCCAGGCGGCGCAAGGTTGATTGCATTCTTATTGGTGGAAACACTGCCAGACATGAACCGTATAACCAGAGCCCGGTTCCCCTTGTAATAGTTTCGCGTTCACACATAAATCCCGTTGCAGGAAATGACTTATCGCATCTGTGGAACATGACACCGGCCGAAGCTTTGGCCAAAGCAAAGTTACTCTTTGGCGAAAGAATTCTCGTGGAGGCGGGTACTTCAATTATTTTTGAACTGCTAGATCAAGGATTAATCGATCAATTAGATTTAAGCGTCACGCAAGTAACTGGCGGGGATAATCCAATAGATTGGCAAGGGCTACTAAATAGGTTTGCACACCATACGCATACCAATATTGACGGTACTGATTTTTACGTTGCTCACAACTAAAACGCGGAGATTAATCCCACGCCGGCAACTGCAAGGACTATCCCAACATACTGAACTTTGTGCAAACGCTCGTGCAAAATCTTAAAAGCCAGAACTGCGGTCGCAATTGGAAATAGCGAACCAAGAACCATAGCTATAGAAACTAATCCATTGTTACAGGCTATACCTAGAAGTAAGTTGGCAAGGAAATCTGAAACCCCCATAAAGATTAAACTTGGCATCTCTGATTTAGAAAAACCACCGAGGCTTTTGAATTTGATTGCAATATTTATCGTTACTAAAAATGTGGAAGCACGCATTACCACCATGGTCATGAGTGCACTTGACTCTGAGCCAATTGACATAAACGTTAAAGCCACTCCAAAACCGATGGCCGCGCCGAATGCAAGAAGTAAAGGTTTAAGTGGCAGGCCTTGCGAAAGCTCTGGACCACTGGCACAAAAAACACCTATCAAAGCCAGAACAACTCCAATTGAAGTAATCGTTGAAAGTTTGTCACCATTTAGCAATGCATAAGTAAGCGGAACAACCGCGCCCATTGAACTTATGGGAGAAACCACACCCATTCGCCCAGTTGAAAGTCCGGCATATAAACAAAAAAGTCCTGCATAACCCATCAACCCAGCAAACACACCTGGTATGAAATATCCGCCATCTCCGAATGCACGTGCATGCCACGCGCCAGTAATGATCATCAGAATTATTCCGAAGATCAAACCTAGAACCTGAGAAAAACCAAGAACGGCAATTGGTGCATGTTTTTTACTTAAGCGTCCACCTTCAAAATCAGCGGTGCCCCATAAAAGACTTGATAACAACGCCAATAGTGATGCCATATGCACAATCCTACCGCCCTGCCTCCCGTGAATTGCCTTACTCTTTGTTTATTCTTTATCAGTGGAAGCCAAGGCATTTGAAGATTTAATTAATCACCTTCGCACTTTCACACCCCGGGCAGAAATAGTTCTTGAAGAAGTTCCAGCGCCCCAAAAACTAGCAACATTTGCTTTTGCATTTTCAGCCGATGTAAGTAACGGTCTGCTTGGCGATGATGAAGATGAAATTGCATCCGGAAGATTCGTATTACTTCATGAACCCGGTGGTCAAGATACTTGGGAAGGCGAATTCAGGTGTGTCACATTTGTACGAGCTGACGTTGACCCAGTTATGCAACAAGATCCCATGCTTCCTGAAGTCGGATGGAGCTGGTTTCTAGGCGCACTTGAATCCCAAGATTGCCAAATGGCCGCACCTAGTGGAACTGTCACAAGAGTTGCAAGTGCTTCATTTGGAAAACTTTCACCACGAAATGATGAAGCTGAAATCGAAATCCGTACTTCATGGACACCGTTGATTTCTGAACCAACAGATCTAATCAAACACATCGCAGGTTGGTGTCGATTAATCTCAGATGTTGCAGGCCTCGAGCCGATTCCAGAAGGCGTTTCCACTATTTCATCCGCAAGACGTCGCTAAGAAAAATATGTCAGAAGAAGTTGAAGTAGTCCCCCTACTTGTTCCTGCTAACGGAACACCAGCGATCATTGATTCAGATGCTGCTTTTAAATCGGCAATCATCGAACTTGCCGCTGGGACAGGTCCATTTGCCGTCGATGCCGAACGTGCATCGGGCTTTAGATACAGTGCTCGTGCTTACCTTATTCAGATTAAACGAAATGGTGGCGGACTGCATTTAATTGATCCAATTGCATTTGGACCTGGACATGTTTTAATGACCGAACTCAATAACCTGCTCAACACTGATGAGGTTATTTTGCATGCAAGCACACAGGATCTGCCGTGCTTGCGCGAACTAGGTATTCACCCATCGCGTTTATTTGATACTGAACTTGGTGGTCGTATCGCCGGTCTTCCCAGAGTAGGACTGGGTCCACTTCTTGAATCTCTTATGGGAGTTTCTTTAGCCAAGGAACATAGTGCGGCAGATTGGTCGACTCGCCCTTTGCCACAAGAGTGGCTTACTTACGCAGCCCTAGATGTTGAGCTCCTAGTAGAACTCAGAAATATTATTGAGAAGTTGTTAGTCGATGCTAAAAAAGATACCTGGGCACACGAAGAGTTTGCATCAATTCTCTTAGCTCCCCCAGCGCCACCCCGAGTTGATCCATGGCGTCGAACTTCGGGTATGCACAAAATTAAGGCACGCAATCAACTAGCAATTATTAGAGAGCTTTGGATTGCGCGAGATGAAGTGGCTCGATCACAAGATATTGCTGGTGGAAAACTGCTCAATGACTCGGCAATCGTTGAATTAGCACTAACTCCCCCGAAGAGTAAGAAAGAGTTTGAAAAAACTCTTCGCCCACTTGGTCTACGAGCGCGATGGCTTGAAAATATTAAAATTTGGTTAGACGCTATTGCGCGCGCAGTTGAATTGCCTGAAAGTCAGTGGCCTGCCATGCGAACTAACGCTGATACTTTGCCACCTATTAAGTTGTGGCGAGATAAGTTTCCTGAAAAATTTGCCCCGCTCTCACATGCCAGAGCTGCAATTGAAAAAATCGCGCTTGAGAATTCGATTCCAATAGAAAACTTAATCACACCAGAAATTGTTAGAAGAATCTGTTGGGCGCCACCAGCTTCGGCAACCACGCACCGCTCACTAGATGCTGTTGTTGAGTTTTTAGCCCAACTTGGTGCTCGAAACTGGCAAATTGACCTTGTTGCAGGCGCTATCGCCGACGCCCTACTGGAAAAAGAGCCACTTCCCAGCCCCGATCCTGTGCCTGAAACCACACCCGAAGAGGCCTGATTTACGCAACATTAGAGTTGCGTAAATACCCCCTTGCCCGTAGATTTTCACCCATGGTGAGCACATTTATCATCGCGCTTCGCGAGGGCTTAGAAGCTGCCCTGATTGTCGGCATTTTGGTTGCCTACATCATCAAAAGCGATCGTCGCCAACTTTTAACTCCCTTGTGGAGCGGAGTCGGCGCGGCAATTATTTCTAGCATCGGTTTAGGTTTCATCCTCTCTCGCACATCTGGCGGATTAAGCGATCGCGCAAATGAGCTTTTCGCTGGAACAACCTCCTTCTTAGCGGTTGCTTTAGTCACCTGGATGGTTTTCTGGATGAAGGGCTCTGCGCGTTTTCTAAAAACAGATCTACAGGGCAAAGTTGACTCAGCCCTAATGACAGGACCGCTAGCCCTTGCCGGGGCAGCGTTTTTTGCCGTTATCCGCGAAGGTTTAGAAACGGCTTTATTTTTGTACTCCAATTTCAAAACCGTTTCCGATACTCGTTCTTCGGCAATTGGATTAATCCTTGGCTTCACTGTCGCAATCGCACTTGGCTACTTGATCTTTAAGAGCTCAATTAAGTTAAATCTGAGTAAGTTTTTCCGCTACACCGGAGTTGCGCTTGTTATCGTTGCTGCGGGTGTGCTCAGTTACGGTGTTCATGAGTTCCAAGAGTTAGGTTGGCTACCCGGCCCAGATGCTTTTGTTTGGGATGTAACCTCAGTGATTCCAAAAGATTCAATTCTTAGCGCAGCCCTTGGCGGAACTATTGGTTTTGACACAACTACCTCATGGCTCCAACTTGGCGTTTGGGCAATTTACTTAGTAGCGACCTTGGTTCCTTACCTTGCCAAGCCACGCGAACGTCAATTAACTCCGGCCTAAACGGCTGTCGCAATCTCTTACTGGCGGGTAACATAAAGGCTATACCTGCCCGAGCAAAGGATTGCTATGTCCCGTTCAGTTGTTTTAGTAGATGCCGTTCGCACCCCATTTGGAAAATCTGGGGGGATGTATGCAGGTACGCGCGCTGATGATTTGATGGTCCGCGCAATCCGTGGGTTACTCGATCGAAATCCTAAAGTTGATCACAGCGCAATTGATGATGTTGCAATCGCTGCAGCAACTCAAACTGGTGATCAAGGAATGAACATTGGGCGCAGCGCAACACTGCTCGCCGGATTACCCAACACAGTTCCAGGTTATTCAATTGATCGATGGTGCGCCGGAGCAATGACTGCAGTAACAACTTTGGCAGGTGCAATTGCAATTGGTTCAAATGAGATTGCAATTGCCGGCGGTGTTGAGCACATGGGTAATCACCCAATCGGTGAAGGCCTTGATCCCAATCCTCGCTATTTAGCGGAAAAAATTGTTGAACAAGATGCGTTAGCTATGGGTGCTACTGCAGAACGTTTACATGATCGCTTTCCAACAATTACAAAAGAGCGCGCTGATTCTTATGCGCTTAACTCTCAGTTAAAAACTGCAAAGGCTTATGAGGCTGGATTAATCCAACGCGATCTAATCCCGATGGCTGCACGAAACGCAGAACTTGGTTGGACTATCGCAACTGTTGATGAACCACCACGTCCGCAAACCACAATGGAAGGTTTAGCTGGACTTAAAACTCCTTTTCGACCTGCAGGTCGCGTAACTGCCGGTAACTCATCAGGTTTAAATGATGGCGCCACTGCCGCCCTTCTTGCCAGTGAAGACAAAGCAAAAGAACTTGGCCTAACAATCAAAGCACGCCTTGTTACTTATGCATTTGCCGGTGTCGAGCCTGAAGTTATGGGTTATGGCCCAGTTCCTTCAACGATTAAAGCATTGAAACAAGCGGGGTTAACAATTGAAGATATTGGATTGTTTGAAATCAATGAAGCTTTCGCAGTTCAAGTTTTAGCTTTTCTAGAACATTTTGGAATAGCTGATGACGATGCCCGTGTGAACCCATTTGGTGGCGCAATTGCCGTGGGTCACCCGCTTGCATCATCAGGTGTTCGTTTAATGCTCAACCTCGCACGTTCATTTGAAACACATCCTGAAGTCCGTTACGGCTTAACAACAATGTGCATCGGCCTTGGAATGGGCGGATCTGTTATTTGGGAAAATCCACACTTTAATGGTCAGGTGAAATAAATGAGCGTAGATATCAAACTTCCAGAAGGTGCACCTGAAGAGGTCATCACACAAGCTCTAGTCCGAGATGTCGATTTAACTGCCTTCGGCGCAAAAGGTGTACTGGCACTTATCACTTTAGATAATGGTCTTGACCATAATCGTCCAAATACATTTGGCCCACAGTCACTCGTTGCACTTGATGCCGCCATCACCGAGGCCACCTCGCGCAAACCTGCAGCAATTGCAATAACTGGAAAGCCTTTTATTTTTGCAGCAGGTGCTGACCTATCAGCACTTTCTTTTATAACTAACCGCGAACAATCACTTGCAATTGGCAAACTTGGCCACGATGTTTTTCGTCGCCTGGGCGAATCAAGTATTCCAACTTTTGCATTTATCAATGGTTTAGCTCTAGGTGGTGGTCTTGAAGTTGGTCTTCACTGTAACTATCGCACTTTGGCATCAACGGCCTTTACAGCGCTACCCGAAGTATTTCTTGGTTTAGTTCCAGGTTGGGGAGGTGCAACAATTCTTCCCAAATTAATTGGACCAGAACGTGCGGTACAAGTAATTATGCTTAACGCTCTAAATAACAACACCATGATGAAAGCTAAAGATGCCTTCGCACTAGGTGTTGTTGATGCGGTATTTGAGCCATCAGATTTTCTGGAACGCTCAATCGCTTTCGCCGCATCGGTTTTAATCGGTCAAACTAAAATTGAACGTAAGGACTACAGCAACGATCCTGCCTGGGAAGGCGCGCTTGCAACAGGAAAAGCTGCCGCACTTAAAAAATATGGCGGCGCACAAATAGCCTCACCTTTTAAAGCCCTGGAACTTATTGGCGCAGCTAAAAGTAATACTTTGGGTCAAGGTTTTGATGCCGAAGATATCGCCCTTGCTGATTTAACAATGAGTGATCCGCTTCGAGCTTCTTTGTATGCCTTTAATGTAATTCAAAAAAAGCGCAAGAAAGTTGAAGGCGCTCCCAAGCCCGCCCTTGCCCGCAAAGTAGCAAAAGTTGGAGTTGTTGGCGCCGGGTTAATGGCTTCACAACTAGCGCTTTTACTTCTTCGAAATCTTAAATGCCCAGTTGTAATGACTGACATCGATCAAGAACGTGCCGATAAGGGTGTGGCTTGGGTTAAGA
>CAINSH010000081.1 GCA_903852955.1 uncultured Actinomycetes bacterium
TGCACGGGCGAAAAGTTTTAGTAGCAACGGCCACGATTGCGCTACAGCGCCAGCTAGTAGATCGAGATTTACCAGCAGTGGTTCCGGCCCTTGAAAAATTATTAGGGCGCGAAATTACTTATGCAATTTATAAAGGCGTCGGCAACTATGTCTGCTTGCAAAAAATGAATAGTGAGGATGTTGATCCAGATGGTGAATTAGTGATGGAAGTTTCATCCCTTGAAAAAGATGCCAAGCGTTTAATTGCTTGGGCTAAGACTCCGGGGGTTTCTGGTGATCGAGACGATGCGCCAGAAGTTGATCGCCGGGTTTGGGCAGCAAATAGTGTTTCGGGCCGCGAATGTGTTGGCGCTGATGTGTGTGCATTTGGTTCGCAGTGTTTTGCCGCCAATGCTAAAGGCAAAGCTCAAACTGCCGATGTCGTGGTCACCAACCACACGTTACTTGCAATCGAAATAGTTGATTCGCATCCGATTTTGCCTGAACGCGATTGCATTATTTTGGACGAAGCCCATGAATTCATGGACCGGGCAACCCAAGCCGTTACTGACGAACTCACATCCGGTCGGGTTTTGCGTGCGGCGGCAATGGCCCGCAAATTCATGCCGGGCAAGCTTTCAGATGCATTTCATAAAGCAGCAAATGATTTTCATGAATCAATGGTTGATTACGGAGAATCTGTGCGCACCGATTTTTCTGCGCAAGGTCGCCTTGAGCAAATCCCACAATCACTTGAGTCACCGATTCGAAAAGTTAGAGAAAGCGCTCAAGCTATTGTGCAATCTCTGTCAGCCGATGATGAAATTATTGATACTGATGCAATGGCCGAACGCGCACGAGTAAAAGGTGCAGTCAATGAGATTTCAACAACGGCTGCCACGTTATTAAAACTCGGCGATGGCTTAGTGCTCTGGTACGAACCTACTTTTTCAACGTTGCACCTAGCCCCGCTGTCGGTTTCAGATGTATTGCGCGAGAATATGCTCAAGCAAACCCCAGTAATTGCCACTTCGGCGACCTTAACCGTAGGCAATTCATTTAATTCGCTAGCAAAATCCATTGGCTTTTTAGTCGGAGATGATTTAGATGCCCAGCTTTCTGAAGGTGAATTAGATCCAGGAAATGTAAAGATGTTAGATGTTGGTTCGCCTTTTGATTTTGCTAACCAAGGCGTTTTATACATGCCAAAACATTTACCTGAACCTGGCCGTGAAGGCCCAAGCATCGAAGTCTTAACCGAGTTAGGCGAATTAATCGATGCCGCTGGCGGGCGTACGTTGGCGCTGTTTTCATCCTGGCGCGGTGTCGAAGCTGCAGATGCGCATTTACGCAAAGTTTTAGCTGAGCTACCAATCAAAATAATTACGCAAAAACGTGGTGATGCAGTGGGGCCGCTAGTTTCTCGTTTTGCTAAAGATGAAACTTCAGTGTTGCTTGGCACGATGTCGCTTTGGCAAGGCGTTGATGTGCCGGGCAACAGTTGTATTTTGGTTGCAATCGATCGCATTCCATTTCCACGACCTGATGAACCAGTTATGTCGGCGCGTGCATCACAAGCCGATGCCGCCGGCGGAAGTGGATTTATGCAAGTTTCCTTGCCCCGAGCTGCGTTGTTATTAGCACAGGGGACAGGACGCCTTATTAGATCCGTAGATGATCGCGGAGTCGTTGCGATTTTAGATTCACGCATTGTTACTAAGCGCTACGGAAGCGTGTTGCTTAATTCAATGCCGCCGTTATGGCGAACTTCTGAAAAGGAAGTAGTCCGAGAATCTTTAAAGCGCTTGAAGGATTCCCTTTAATTCTTCCCAGGATTTAGCAAAACTTGGGTGAAGCGTAAGTTCATCGACTCGATCAATTTCTACCCAGCGAACTTCATGAGATTCATCGTTTAATTCGTGGGCTATTAAATCTTCGGTTGCATAAGCAAGGACAGTGTCATAGCGCCAGTTTCCGTGGATATCGCTAAA
>CAINSH010000082.1 GCA_903852955.1 uncultured Actinomycetes bacterium
AACTATCTTTATCGTTGACGTTTCCCATTGAGGCAGCGGCACCACCTTCAGCCATAACGGTGTGTGCTTTGCCGAATAGTGATTTACAGATGATTGCTACGCGCAAACCTGCTTCGCGGGCTTCAACGGCAGCACGTAAACCAGCGCCACCGGCGCCAATAATTAGTACGTCGTAGTTATGACGTTCCATGTTTGTCATTTACTCGTGCCCCTTTTAGAAGAAGTAGAAATTGGTCCAGGCGCCAGTTGCAACTTGGCGAACATAAATATCGGCAAAAGCAACTGCTCCTAATGAATACCACGCAAATTGTTGGTGGTAATGATTAAGAATTGAAACGCGTGTCCAAAGTTTGTAACGCAATGGATGTTTTGAGAAATTCTTCAAACGACCACCAATTGTGTGGCGGCAAGTGTGACAAGACAATGAGTAGAACCACAGAAGAGTTGAGCTAAGAATTAAAACTATTGAACCAACACTTAAATGTCCCCATTGTCCTTCGACATTCTTAAGCGAAATAATTGCGTCGTATGTAAGGAAAACGTTGAAAACTAAACCGGCGTAGAAGAACCAACGGTGTGCGTTCTGCAAAATAAGTGGCGCGCGAGTTTCGCCGGTGTACTTAGTGTGCGGTTCAGCAACTGCGCATGCAGGTGGTGACATCCAGAATGAACGGTAGTAAGCCTTGCGGTAGTAATAACAAGTCATACGGAAACCAAGTGGGAAAATTAAAATAATTAGCGCTGGTGAAAGTGCGAAGTTAAATATTTCGGCACTAACAGGGGTAAATCCGAAAATTGTTGCTTCGGGAACACAGGCTTCAGACAAGCAAGGTGAATAGAAAGGAGAGATCAAGTGATCTTTGTAGTAATTAGCACCTTCAAATGCGCGGAAAGTTGCGTAGATGATGAAGGAAAATAGAACTCCGAAAGTAATCGCAGGTTCGATCCACCATTTATCGGTGCGAAGGGTGCGCTCTTTGATCTTGGCGCGGCCCGGTGAGAAAACTCCCGACATATTTCACGACTCCCTTAGTTCTTTACTCATAAAACACTAAGGCGAAGTCTCCTCTCATGGCTTTCTGCGCGCTAGGCGATGCCTTGCTTGAGCGCTATGAAATCAGCCACAAGAAAGCATGCTGGTAATAGGTATTAAATAAAACTGGCGGAGGGCGAGGGATTTGAACCCTCGAGGCTTTCACCTGCCGGTTTTCAAGACCGGTGCACTCGGCCGCTATGCGAGCCCTCCGCGGCGTAATCTACCTGAGGATGGCGCTTATCTAAAATTGAGTAAAAATTACTTGAAGTTAAGCGGGAAGTTCGAGCAGCTCTTCAATCACAATCGCAACACCATCGTCGGTATGTGGCAGCGCAACTGATTTCGCGTGATTTGGCCCATCTGGATGGCCATCTGCCATTGCATATGAGCGACCACACCATTCGAGCATTGAAAAATCATTTGGATTATCGCCAAATGAGACACAATCGGCTGCATCAATATTTAACCGCGCTGCCATCTTTGACAGTGTGGCACCTTTTGAAACACCAATCGCTGAAATTTCAAGCAGTGAATCATGTGGGTTTGAATGCGTAACGGTAACTAAGCCGGCTAATTCTTTGAGTGCAATTTCTAACATCTCATCAGATGAAAGTTCTTGATCTGAACAACGCGCAAGAAGTTTGAGTGCCGGCGCTGCCATAATTTCTTCAATTGCTTCAACACCTACGTTGTCTAAACCCACATCCCAACGAGGAATGTATTTCTTTTCGCGATGGAAATAATTATGTGATTCAACTGCAAAACTTATTTGGGGGATTACAGCTCGTAATCGTTTTACGGTTTCCAGTTGAGCATCAACCGGCATTAACCATTCTTCAAGAACTTTTCCAGAATGTAAGTCATAAAGCATTGCGCCATTGCCACAAATTGCATTACCGATTCCAAATGCTTCTTTAATTTCT
>CAINSH010000083.1 GCA_903852955.1 uncultured Actinomycetes bacterium
ACGAGTCTTTACCTGTGAGTGTGAAACGTTATTGCCAAAGCTGGGCCCTTTGCCACAGATATCGCATGTTGATGCCACAGCGGTACTCCTTTTATATGTGAATTCATTTAGCCCTTAGCGGGCAAGGCGAAAGGGTATCGCGAGCGGGTGGGCAGACGCCAATTGGCAAAGGCAGTAGTGGTGCCCCTCAGCGTAATGAGCGTAAAAAAATGCGCGTGAGCGCTGCCACAGCCAATTTTGAAGATATCTCATCGTGGGCGCGAGCAAAATTAGGAACGAGCCGGTAGAGCGGCTCAGAATCGGGGAAATGAGTTCCATGAACTCCTTAGATCTAGCTAGATGGCAATTCGCCATCACAACTGTGTATCACTTCTTATTCGTACCAATCACAATCGGCATGGGCTTTTTAGTAGCCGGCCTACAGACCGCTTGGTATCGCACTGGCAAGCTGCAATATCTGCGGGCCACTAAATTCTTCGGCACGTTATTTCTTATTAACGTTGCTATCGGCGTCATTACAGGAATCGTTCAAGAGTTCCAATTTGGAATGAACTGGTCCTCGTATAGTCGCTTTGTAGGTGACATCTTCGGTGCACCTCTTGCCATGGAAGGTCTATTAGCGTTCTTCCTTGAATCAACATTTTTAGGGCTATGGATTTTCGGATGGGATCGCCTATCCAAGAAGCTTCACTTGGCAACAATCTGGATCGCAGCAACAGGTACTTTGCTTTCTGCCTATTTCATTTTGGCAGCAAACTCTTGGATGCAGCACCCGGTTGCCTATACATATAACGCAGAAAAAAATCGAGCTGAGTTAACAAATATTATGGAAGTCTTGACTCAAAAGACTGCGCTTGCAACTTTCTTCCACACTATTCCATCGGCGGCATTTACAGCTGGTGCATTTATCGCTGGAATTTCAGCGTTTCTCATCATTAAGGGCAAAGACGTACAAATGGCTCGCGGTACTTTCAAACTCGGTGCAATCACAATGATTGTAAGTTTTGTCCTTGTTGGAATTTCAGGCGACTTAACCGCCCGTGTAATGACAGAACAGCAACCAATGAAGATGGCTGCGGCTGAAGCACTCTACGACTCACAGTCAAGTGCGCCATTTTCTCTACTTACTATTGGGACTCTTGATGGCTCAAAATCTGTTTTCCAGATCGGACTTCCTTCAGTTCTTTCATTTATGTCGACTGGAAATTTCGATGGCGTTGTTGAAGGCGTAAATGATCTTGAAGCCAAATATGACAAACAGTTCGGCGCAGGCGATTACACACCAAATATCCCGCTGGCATATTGGTCATTCCGTTTGATGATGGGCTTTGGATTTATCGGAGTGTTCTTCGCACTTCTAGCTTTGTGGCAGATGCGTAAAGGCGGAACACCTAAGGGTAAGTGGTTCTACCCAGCCATGATTTCGCTTCCATTCCTTCCACTTCTTGCAAATTCATTTGGTTGGATTTTTACTGAAACTGCACGTCAACCTTGGGCTGTTTTTGGTTTAATCAAAACTGCCGATGGCGTAAGCGCAGTCGTATCAGCTGGCGCAGTTTTGTTCACAATGATTGTCTTCACGCTTTTGTACGGCTTCCTTGCATTTATTGAAGTAGGTCTTACTTTGCGAGTTATCAAGATGGGACCTGCTGAAGAGCTTGATTATGCAGATCCAAAGCTCGGTGGAAGCGAAGACAAACAACTCGTGATGGCTTATTAAGAAAGGGGTATGGACATGTCATTTCAAACAGTATGGTTTTTATTAATCGCAGTTCTATGGGTCGGATACTTCATTCTTGAAGGCTTTGACTTTGGTGTCGGAATGCTCGTACGCGCAGTCTCAAAAAATGAGGCAGACCGACGCGCAGTTCTAACAACGTTAGGTCCAGTTTGGGACGGCAACGAAGTGTGGTTACTCGTTGCAGGTGGCGCAACATTTGCAGCTTTCCCCGAGTGGTATGCAACGTTGTTTAGTGGATTTTACCTTCCGCTCTTTCTTATCCTAGTTTCATTAATTGTTCGTGGGGTTTCTTTTGAATACCGCAGCAAGTATGGAAAGGCGCAATGGCGTCAACGTTGGGATATTGCAATTCTGATAAGTAGTTTCATTCCTGCACTTTTGTGGGGTGTCGCATTTGCAAATATTGTTCGTGGAGTTCCAATAGAAAAAGCTGCAAGTGGATCACTTGAATACACGGGCGGTTTTTTCAACCTTCTCAACCCATATGCCTTATTAGGCGGCGTTGTAACTCTTACAGTATTTCTAACCCACGGTGCAATTTTTCTATCATTGAAAACTTCCGGCGAAATCCGTGTACGTGCTCAGGCGATTGCTAAGAAGACAGGTCTAGTTGCAGCAGTTGCTGCAGTTGGATTCTTGGCCTGGACAAATTTGATGCTTCCAGAGATTAATGCGCGTGTGTTAACTCTTTCAATCATCGTTGCAGTGCTCTGGGTTGCCGGTATAGCTGCAAACCTCATCGGACGCGAAGGCTGGGCATTTATTTTCTCAGCCGGCACGATCGCTGTGTTTGTATCAACTCTTTTCTACGCTTTGTATCCACGCGTTATGCCAAGCTCACTTGGATCACAATTTGATCTCACCATCACAAATGCATCTAGCACCGATTACACACTTAAAGTAATGACCGTAGTTGCTGTGATTCTGACTCCAATTGTCCTGATCTATCAGGGCTGGACTTACTGGGTATTCCGCAAGCGCGTAAGTGCTAGTCAGATTACTAACCCAGACCATGGCGTACTAGATGCAGTAAGTCATATCCTGCATAAGTGAAATCTGTTGATCTGCGGCTACTGCTCTCGAGGGGCGGTAGCCGCAGAGTTTTATCTGTGGCAGTTATTGCAGCGCTTCTATGGTCTGTGGCAATTGTTGTTAGTGCACTGATATTAAGTTCACTTATTTCCGGCATCATTAATCACACTGGTTCTTTGCCTACCCTTTTGATTTATTTGGCCTGCGCGTGGGGATTTCGGGCAATCTTTCAATCAAGCTTTGAATATTGGTGCAGCTTGCAAGCGGTGCGAATTAAGCAGCAGATTCGCTCCGAAGTTACTGAATCACTGGGTAGTTACTCCAACCTTTCTGGCGCACATGTCAGCACTTTGCTCGTAAAAGGTTTGAACTCCCTTGATATTTACTTAGGCCGCTTTGTTCCGCAAATGTTCTTTGCCTCGATAACCCCATTCGTTGTAATTGCAACAATTATGATTCTTGATCCACTTTCAGGAATAATTGCTCTGCTTACTCTGCCCTTAATCCCGATTTTTGGAGCTTTGATTGGAAAATATACTGCAGATTCGGTAGCCAGGAAATGGCAAAGCCTAGGTTTGCTTTCAAAATACTTTGAGGATTCATTACGTGGCTTTGTAACGTTAAAGATTTTTAACCGCCATGAGAGCCAGAGCCAGCGAATCGCTGCAATGGGGGATAGATATACAAGTGAGACTATGAAAGTTTTGCGTATTTCATTTCTGTCGGCGCTAGCCCTTGAACTGTGCGCAACAATTTCTGTGGCACTTATCGCTGTTTCAATCGGAATTCGCTTAGTCGATGATCACATAAGTTTTGTGCACGCCCTTGCAGTATTAATCCTTGCACCCGAGGTGTATTTTCCGCTTCGTAATGCGGCATCTCTTTTCCATGCATCTGCTGATGGGTCTCAAGCATTTGCCGAACTAAATCAACTCAAAAATTTAGGTTTGGGTAGGGCTGAGCAAATAAACCGAGATTTTTCTACGTTTTCAAAGATTTCTTGGCAGGAATGGGAACTAGACATTCCAGGCCGCATTAATTCAAAAATTGCGGCGCAAGAACTACATAGCGGTGAGATTCACTTTATAGTCGGAGATTCTGGAAGTGGTAAAACAAGTTTTGCAATGAATCTTTTAGGTGTGACAGATAGCGCCTCGATTTACATCGATGATCAACCTCTAAGAACCCAAAATCAAGATAGTTGGTTTAGCGCTATCGGTTGGATTCCGCAGACCCCAGCTCTTGCATCGGGCTCTGTACGTAAGCAATTTACTTTAGTAAAACCGATGATTGACGATGCCACTATTAGTGGGCTACTTGGTAGCTGTGGTTTGTCTCTGACAGATCTAACTCTTGGTTTAGAAACCGAGATTGGTGCCGATGGTGAAGGTGGATCTGCTGTTTCAGGTGGGCAGTTACGCAAGATTGCAATTGCCCGTGCACTTGCGGCTAAACCACGATTAATAATCGCCGATGAACCCACTGCCGATCTAGATCAAGAAAGTAGTGAGAAAGTTTTAGGCGTATTGCGTGAATATGCACAAACCGGGGCAATAGTCATCTGTATTTCCCACGATCTTTCAATTTTGAAAGATACAGATAGCATCTCAAGATTTAAACGTGGTGTACTTCTATGATGTTGATTGCCTACTTCCTTGGAGCGTTTGCTTTTATCGGAGGCATTGGTCTAACGATTTCAAGTGGCTGGCTCATCACCATGGCCGCATCTCACCCACCAATTTTGACGCTGGGTGTCGCAATTGTCATGGTCCGTTTTTTTGGAATTTTTAGATCCGCGGCCAGATATGGCGAGAGGTTAATGAGCCACAGAGTTGTTTTTGCTCGCCTTACCCAACTGCGTGTAGGAATTTACTCAAGAATCGCTAGTGCATCAATCACGTCTGCGCGCAGATTCAATTCGGGAACAGTTGTAAAGACGATTGTTGATGATGTCGAAAGAGCCCAGGAATATCAGCTTCGCATCAAACTTCCTCATGCATCCGCGGTTATCTCACTCATTACTGGCGCACTTATTGGTCTCTGGGTTCGCCCGCAATCTCTCTTTATTACCGTGCCAGTGTGTGCGATGTTGCTTGGTGTAATTCCGGTACTGATTAAATCTCGAAGCGAACAACTTGCGGCTGAAATCGAAAGTAATGAGAATCGATATACCGCCCAAGTGCAATCCAGTGTGCATGGAGTTATCGAGGCGGCAATTTACGGGTATTTGGATCAAAATCTATTGGCTTCAAAAATAGAAGAAGAGCGCATTAAGAATAAGGAAGAGCGCTTGCTCAAGAACATATTTGCTTACGCAACACTTACCAACCTACTAATTGCTGGTTCGGTTGTTGGTTTTGCTGGCCTTGCTTATTCATTGTCACAAACACTTGAGTTGCCACCAGTCCAAGTAACGATGTTGATTTTTCTTCCGCTAGTAATTTTTGAAGCAATCACGGCTTGGTATCCAAATCTATTTGTCGCCGGTAAGTTAATTAAATCCCAACGCTCAGTAGATGATCTAATGGAAGGGCCTATTGAAGAAAACCAGACTGCTTCACTCGAAGAAGAGATTAGGAAGATAGAAGTAGACCAGTTAACGGTCACTTGGGATGAAAACTTTATGGTTCCGGTTTCTTTTGGGCTGACTGCAGGAGAAAAATTAGTAATTCGTGGTCGAAGCGGAAGTGGTAAATCAACCCTTGCCATGGGGCTGCTTTCTTTGTTGCCATATCAGGGTTCTATTAAAATCAACGGTAACGAGCTTTCAACATATAAAAATAGTAATTCTCGAATTGTTGGCACGGTGCAACGCTCACATATTTTTAACACAACGCTTCGCGAGAATCTAAAAATAGCCAATCAAGATGCAACCGACCAAGAGTTAATTGATGCATTGCACTGTGTGGAATTGGGTCAACTTCTAGAGGAAATGGCATTTGGCCTAGATACTGTGATTGGTGAGTTCGGAAGAGTGATTTCCGGTGGAGAAGCAAAGCGTTTGGCGATTGCGCGCGTACTTTTGGCTAAAGCTGATGTTTATATTCTGGATGAACCTACGGAGCATCTAGACCAAGAGTTGGCAAAGCGTTTAGAAGCTTCGATTTCGAAGCGATTGGTTTCAAAAATTCTTATCGTAATCACCCACTCCGGTTGGAATGATTTAGATAAAACGCTGACAATGAGCCGGTAACTTCGCCTTTTATTGGCCAAAGATGCGAGAGAATGCCCTTGTGGCAGAGTTAGAGAGCAAGCTTTCCTCCGTAATAGGGGACCGAACTGCCAAAGTATTAACCGATTCATTTGATATCAAAACTGTTGGCGATTTAATGCGCCACTATCCGCGACGTTACATGGTTCGCGGTGAACTTTCCGAAATCTCAAAGTTGGCTGAAGGTGATGAAGTCACAATTTTGGCGGAAGTATTCTCGTCAACGAATCGTCCCCTGCGAGGTCGTAAGGGATCTATTTTTGAAGTGGCGGTTACGGATGGAACTGACAAACTATCTCTGACTTTTTTTAACCAGGCATGGCGAGAAAAGGAACTTAAAGTCGGCCGACAAGGTTTGTTTGCAGGCAAAGTTGGCATTTTTAATAAGAAGAAACAGCTGGCACACCCAGATTACGAAATGATTCCTGATGGCAATGATGTTGATGCGGCAGCTTCATCTTTTGCAGGAAAATTCTTACCCGTGTATCCAGCCACTGCCAAGATGCCATCGTGGAAAATTAGTAAGTGTGTGACTATGGCAATTGAATCACTTGATGAGGTTGAGGATTTTCTTCCAGAAAATATTCGTAGTGCGCACAACTATCCGAATCTGCATCAAGCACTTGTTCAATTGCATCACCCAGCAGATCTTGATTCTGCAGAAAGTGCGCGTGAACGTTTAACTTTTGATGAAGCTTTTTTACTCCAAGCCCTTCTTGTTATGCGCAGAAATGAACTCAAGAAGCTAAATACCGCGTCGCGCAAACGAATAAAAGGTGGTTTATTGGATGCTTTTGATCAATCGCTCCCTTTTGAACTTACGGGAGGGCAAAGGCAGGTCTGTACTGAAATAGAAAATGATCTAGCTCAGGATCATCCGATGCACCGCTTATTACAAGGTGAAGTTGGGTCCGGTAAGACCATTGTTGCCCTTCGTGCCATGTTGGCAGTTGTTGATAGTGGTGGTCAGGCTGCATTACTTGCACCGACTGAAGTTTTAGCTGCACAACACTTACGTACTTTTGAAAAACTACTAGGTCCGTTGGCACAAGGAGGAATGTTAGGCGCCGAAGAGAAAGCTACTCAAGTAGTTTTAATTACAGGTTCCCAAAGCGCACCTGCTCGAAAAGCTGCACTCGCAATGGCAGCATCTGGCAATGCAGGAATAATTATTGGTACACATGCTTTGCTAGGTGAAAAAGTGGAGTTTAAAGATTTAGGTTTAATTGTCGTCGATGAACAACATCGCTTTGGTGTCGAGCAACGAGATGCCCTAAAAGAAAAAGCTCAACGTCCTCCGCACTTACTTGTCATGACTGCGACGCCAATTCCGCGAACCGTTGCGATGACTGTTTTTGGCGACTTAGATGTTTCGACATTACGTGAGCTCCCACTTGGTCGTCAGCCAATAACAACGCATGTAATTTGCGTTATGGAAAAACCAACATACCTAGAGCGAGCCTGGCAACGCATTAGGGAAGAAGTAGCACAAGGCCACCAGGCTTATATTGTTGCTCCACGTATCGAAGCCGGAAGTGATGCCAATGCAGATATTGATTTTCTTTTCGGGACAGAGTCAAGTGATATTGCTTCGGTAGAAGAACTTGCACCACGCCTGCATAGTGATCAGTTGGCTGGCCTTAAAATGGCAATGCTGCATGGTCGACTTAGTGCCGATGAAAAAGAGTCCACAATGAAAGCTTTTGCCGCAGGGGAAATAGATGTTCTCGTTTCAACCACTGTTATTGAGGTGGGCGTAGATGTTGCAAATGCCACAGTTATGGTGATTATGGATGCAGATCGATTTGGAGTTTCTCAACTACATCAATTGCGCGGGCGTGTAGGACGCGGTACTTCACCGGGCCTTTGCTTATTAGTCACAAACTCCTTAGCCGAAACTGCTGCACGAACTCGCCTTGACGCGGTTGCTTCGACCCTTGATGGATTTGAACTTTCTAGAATTGATTTAGAACAGCGAAGTGAAGGTGATGTTTTAGGTGCAAGCCAATCCGGAACGCAATCGCATCTGCGGCTGTTGCGAGTTTTACGCGATGAGGAGTTAATTGAAGCTGCGCGCAAAGACGCTCAGGATTTGATTGCAACATCCCTAGACTTAACCAGTTATCCTGCACTCAAGAAGGAACTCAACGCCATGCAGCGGAATATGGCCGTTGATTATTTAGATAAGGGTTAATCATTTGAGAATCATTGCCGGCGTTGCGAAGGGGAGAACCCTAGGAAATGTTGCAGGGGCAACTCGGCCAACTTCAGATCGCGCACGCGAAGCTATTTTCTCTTCGCTACTTTCAGAGTTTGGAGATTTTTTAGGTCTTCATGTTCTTGATCTTTTTGGCGGATCGGGTGCTATTGGACTCGAAGCACTATCACGTGGTGCGACACTGGTACATGTTGTTGAAAAAGATGCTGAGGCACAAGCAACGATTGAACGAAATTATGAACTGGTGAATAAGAATAAACCAGCCGGGAAGTTTCACTTGTACTCAATGTCTGTACAACGCTTCGTAAGCGATTCTCCAAAAGATAATTACCATATTGTTTATATTGACCCACCTTATGATTTTGTTGAAACTGAAATACAAGAGATTTTGATTAAACTAGACAAGGGTGCTTTCTTAAAAGCTGATGCATTGATTGCTGTCGAACGCACGGCCAAACGTTCACAATTTTCATGGCCATCAGGATTTACTGCGATGCGCGAGAGAAATTATGGCCAGGCAGCGATTTTCTATGGCAATTACACGCCTGAGAATGGATAACTGCCCAATCTCTTGCTAGCGTTTGAGCCATGAAGCGCGCGGTGTGTCCTGGATCTTTTGATCCGATTACATATGGACACATTGACATCATCACCCGCGCAAGTGCGCACTTTGACCAAGTAGTAGTAGCAGTACTTGAAAACCGCACTAAGTCATCACTTTTTACGGTTGCCGAGCGTATTGAAATGATCCGTGAAACAACATCAAAACTTCCTAACGTTGTGGTTGATTCATGGTCAGGATTGTTAGTTGACTACTGCAAGAGCAACAATATTGAATCGATTGTGAAAGGGCTTCGTGCCGTTTCAGATTTTGATTATGAGTTGCAGATGGCTCAAGTTAATCTTCAAGGTTCAGGTGTCGAAACTATGTTTATGGCAACCGCGCCTACTCATTCATTTCTATCATCTTCACTTGTCAAAGAGCTCGCCCACTACGGGGGAGATGTTTCAACTATGGTGCCATCATCGGTTAATGAAGCGCTCAAACTTCGAGTAGCAGGGAAGTAAAGACATGAACTCAGTTGAAAAACTAGCAGCTGCCATCACGATGGTTGAAGAAGCACGTGGAGTTCCTCTATCTGCTAGCTGCGTGGTTCACCGTGGTGAAATGCTTGAACTTCTCGATGAAGCTAAAGAATCACTACCAAGTGATTTGGAGTCTGCGCTCAAGCTACTTGCGGCCAGAGATGCAATTATTGAAGAGGGTCGAGTAAGCGCCGAGCAGATGATTGCGATTGCTAGGGAAGATGTTGCCCGCATGGTTGAGCAGACTTCTATCGTCCAGCTTGCAAGAGATGAAGCACGCAAGATTATTGACGATGCTCGAACTTTAGTTGAGCAGGAAAAAGCTGAAGTAGAAGAATACATTGATGGTCGCCTTGCAACTTTGGAAGTTATTCTCAATAAAACACAGGATGCCGTTGCACGTGGGCGTGAACGTTTGGCCGGTGCTAATGATAAAGATGTACTAGGCCAGCTCTCAGATGCGGATTAGTTTCTATGTCACGTTCTCCAGAGGTATATAAACTCAACACACATGAACTTGCACGACGTGCAGGTGAGATGAAAATCTATGAACTAGATATACAAACCCCTGAAAAGGTCGGTGTTGAATTAATTTCAGTTCCAGTGGGTGAAATAATTGAAGTCGATGCGCGTCTGGAATCGGTAACTGAAGGAATTTTATTAACAGCTGAAATCTTTGCGGTTGCAAAAGGTGAATGCACTCGCTGCCTTGATCCGATTGCGGTAGATATTGAGCGAAAGATTCAAGAGCTCTACTACTACGCCCAAAAAGCAGAGCGACCAAAGAAGAAAAAGCCTGTAGAAGAAGATGATTTAGATGTCGAGGATGAGCTCATGATGGAGGGTGACATCATGGACTTAGAAGGCCCGATCCGAGATGCCATAGTTCTGGCCCTTCCAATTAATCCACTGTGTAGCGATCAATGCCAGGGGTTATGCCAGCAGTGCGGGGGCAAATGGGCCGATCTTCCAGTCGATCACGCTCACGAGGTTATAGATGCCAGATGGGCCGGTTTATCTGGGCTGGAGCTGCCTGAGGCCGATTTCAAGAATTAGCGTTTTTGAGGGATACTTACGACCTGCAACCATCGTTGCTATGAGTACAAAGATAAGAAGAGGTTCGAACCGTGCCAGTACCAAAGCGAAAAATGTCGCGTTCAAAGACGCGCTCACGCCGTAGCCAGTGGAAAACAACTGCTGCCTCTTTAGCAACATGCGGACAATGCCAGTCACCAAAGCTTCAACACACAGCATGTCCAACATGCGGTACATATAACCGCCGCCAAGTTCTAGAGGTTTGATCGTCAGTTCTATGCTCAGCGAAGCTTTGGGGGTTGAAATTGAACCCTCACTTCTGCAGTTAGCTTTTACGCATCGCTCATATGCTTATGAGTCGGCGAGTAAAGAAACTAATGAACGTCTTGAATTTCTTGGTGACTCTGTCCTCGGTTTAATTGTTACCGAAGAGCTATATAAACGCTATCCAGATTTAGATGAATCACGTTTATCTCCCTTGCGCTCTGGCGTAGTAAATATGCGTGCGCTCGCAGATATTGCGCGCACATTAAATCTGGGGCAATACATACGTCTAGGTAAAGGCGAAGAAGTTACCAATGGGCGCGATAAGAACTCTTTGCTTGCCGATGCATTAGAAGCGTTAATTGGTGCTATCTATCTGCAATTTGGTTTTGAAAAATGTACTGAAATTGTGCGCAAACTAATTGAAACAACTATGGATTCAGCTGTCGCACGCGGAGCAGGGTTAGACGGCAAGACCGCATTACAGGAGTTATCGGCAAGCCTTGGCAAAGGCGCACCTGAGTATGTAGTTACCGAAGAAGGTCCAGATCATGACAAGAATTTCACTGCAACTGCGATGGTCTCAGGAACTGCGCTGGCCGTAGGCACTGGAAAAAGCAAGCGAGAAGCCGAGCAAGTTGCCGCTCGAATTGCTTATGAAAGCTTAAAAACCGAGCTCGCTTAAGCGGCAATATCGTCAAAAACAAGCGCGGAGCGCGATAGGTTTACCGCGTGTATCTCAAGAGCATGACCCTCAAAGGCTTCAAGTCCTTTGCGTCAGCTACCACCTTGCGTCTTGAGCCGGGAATTACTTGCGTAGTTGGTCCAAATGGTTCGGGTAAAAGTAACGTCGTTGACGCACTTACCTGGGTTATGGGTGAGCAAGGAGCAAAATCTCTTCGCGGTGGAAAGATGGAAGATGTAATTTTCGCTGGAACTAGTGGTCGTGCACCACTTGGTCGCGCCGAAGTTTCACTGACAATTGATAACACCGACGGTGCGCTTCCAATTGATTACACCGAAGTAACTATTTCTCGCATTCTTTTCCGCAATGGTCAATCTGAATATCAAATAAACGGCGAAGCATCACGCCTTCTTGATATCCAAGAACTTCTTAGCGATTCAGGCATTGGTCGCGAGATGCATGTAATTGTTGGCCAAGGTCAACTCGATGCGATCTTGATGGCAACTCCAGAAGAGCGCCGTGGTTTTATCGAAGAAGCCGCTGGTGTACTAAAGCACCGTAAGCGCAAAGAAAAAGCTTTACGTAAACTTGATTCGATGCAGGCCAATATGGCCCGCGTTCAAGATTTAACCGTTGAACTTCGAAGACAACTTCGCCCACTAGGCAAACAGGCAGAAGTTGCAAAGAAAGCGGCAACGATTCAAGCCGATTTGCGTGATGCGAAACTTCGTTTGTTTGCTGATGATTTTATTTCAATGTCACGAACCTTAGATGCTGAAGTGGCGGACGAGACTGCACTTCGGCAAAAGCGCGCAGAAGTAGATACCGAACTTGAAACAATTCGGACGCGAGAAGTTGCACTAGATGCGCAATCTGCATTTGAAACTCCGCTTCTTGTCCAAGCACAAGAGACCTATTACCAACTCAATTCACTTCGCGAAAAGTTCCGTGGAACTCAAAGCCTTGCTCAAGAGCGCTCACGCTTTTTAAATGAAGAAGCCGAAGAAGCCAGATCTGCAGGCCGTGATCCAGAAGCTCTAGAACAAGAAGCGAAAGTTCTGCGCCAAGAAGAAAACGATCTTCGAAACAGTATTACCCAATCTCAAAGCGCACTTGCTGCTGCTACTTCGGCCCTTGCCGCGGCAGAACATGAGTTAAAAACTGATGAAGATAAAATCGCTGCGGCAATGCGAGCAATTGCTGACGCTCGCGAAGGTACAGCCCGTCAAGAAGGCCACATCAAATCGCTGCAAGCACGCCTTGAAGCCATAGCTGAAGAAATCGCGCGTCTAATAAAAGCGCGAGATGATGCGCAACAACGTGCTGATAACGCTTCCCGTGAATATTCAGCTTTTGAACTTGAAATTGCAAGTGCTGATTCTGGTGAACTTGGTCTTGATTCAGCATTTGAATCGGCTAAATCATCACTTGACTCATCTAAAACCACACTTGCCGGCCTCATTGACGCCGAACGTGCAGCTGATCGCGAACGTAACGCTGTTGAATCCAAATTAGAGGCAATGAAGCTCACATCACAAAACCGTGACGGCGCTTCTGCGCTTATGCAAGATTCACGCGGTGTGCACATCTTGGGTTCAATTGCATCACTTATCGAAATTGATAGTGGTTGGGAGTCCGCAGCAGCTGCAGCGTTGGGCGCATTAGCCGATGCAATCGTTGTTACGGATTTATCTTCAGCAGTAACTGCGCTGACTACATTGCGCGATCAAAACCTTGGGCAGGCCGATGTTTTGGTATATGAAGCGGGAAAAAGCTCTCAATCTGACATTCCGACAGGATTAGTCGCACTTGCCTCACACATGAGATCTCACTCGATTAGTGGTCTCATTTCATCACTACTCGCTTCAACAGTAGTGGCCGAAGGTGCTAGAGATGCTGAAGCGATTTTGCGTTCACACCCAACTCTTACCGTCGTTACACGTGATGGCGATGTTGTTTCTTCAGGGCGAGCTCGTGGAGGATCTAAGTCATCTTCATCTTTAATTGAAATCAAAGCACTTATTCAAAGCCTTGAAACGCAGCTTAATGAAATCACTCATACATGCGATCGCCTTAAATTTGAGATTTCAACCGCCACGAATGAAGTTGCTGATCGCCAAGGTTCATTTGATGCAGCACTTTCTCGCTTAAATGAATCCGATGCCCGAATCGCTTCAATTACGGAACAGTTAGCTGTTGCTGGGCAAAACATGAAGTCAGCAATGGCTGAAGTTGAGCGACTCAATACCTCAATTAGTGAAGCAACTTCGGCTAAAAGCCGAGATGAAGGTGAACTTGAAATTGCGCAGACGCAACTCCATCAACAAGGCGCAGTTGCAGAACCAGATCACACTTTTACTGAAAATCTTCGAAATTCTGTTTCGATTGCACGTACTACCGAAGTTGAAGCCCGTCTTGCTGTCCGCACAATCGAGGAGCGTGTGGATTCTGTAGCTGCACGTGCCAAGGCTCTTGAAGATTCTGCGCGAAATGAACGTGAAGCTTCTGAGCGCGCAATTGTTCGTCGTAGTGCCCGCGCACGAGCTGCAGTGATTTCGCAGGCGATTGCAGAGTCTGCATATGAAGTTCTTATTCACATCGAACGTTCAATAGCCAAGGCAGCAACTGAACGCGCACGCCTTGAAGAATCTCGCGCAGCAAGAGATGGTGAAACTCTCACCGTACGCTCACGCGGTCGTGAGCTAGCTGCTGAATTAGAAGCCTTAACATCTAGCGTTCATAAGGATGAGATTGCACGTGCTGAGCAACGGATGCGCATCGAGACTCTTGAGAACAAGACAATGGAAGAGTTTGGAATCGATACTCAAACATTGGTAAATGAGTATGGTCCGGATAATGATGTTCCGACATTTTTTGAAAATGAAGCTGGCGAAATAGTTACAACTGAACTAATTCCTTATCGCCGAGACCAACAAGAAAAGCGTTTGGCATCGGCAGAGCGTTCCTTGAACTTACTTGGAAAAATTAACCCATTAGCTCTTGAAGAGTTCTCGTCCCTTGAGGAGCGTTTAAAGTTTTTAGCTGAACAGCTCGAGGATCTAAAGAATACGAAGAAGGATCTGCTCGACATCATCAAAGAGGTTGATGATCGAGTTCAAGCAATCTTCATGGATGCCTATGAAGAAACCGCTAAGCATTTTGAGGATATTTTTGCCCGATTGTTCCCAGGTGG
>CAINSH010000084.1 GCA_903852955.1 uncultured Actinomycetes bacterium
CCATCAGAACCCCATGTATCCAAAATCTGCTTCGTTGCATGTGAAAGTAATGGAACGGTTGCGTATTCGTATTTAGTCATTTATTCAACGCTGCTTTCACTAATGCAGAAACAACGCCACCGTCGGCTTTGCCTGCGATCTTTGGTTTTACTGCGCCCATCACTTTGCCCATGTCGGCAGGTCCTGCTGCACCTGTTGAGGCAATTGCCTCAGCAATAATCGCTGCTATATCGGCTTCGCTGAGCTGTGCGGGTAAATACTTTGCAATAACTTCGCCTTCGCTTTTTTCAAGGGCTGCCTTATCGGCGCGACCCGCATTTTCAAAAGCTTCAGCAGCTTCACGGCGCTTCTTACCTTCGCGAGATAAGACTGTGATTACTTCATCATCGCTAAGTACGCGTGCTTCTTTACCGGCAACTTCTTCATTGGTAATTGCAGTTAAAACCATACGGATTGTGCCCGAAGTAATTTCGTCACGACTGCGGATGGCTTCAGTTAAATCGCTGTGGAGTTTCTCTTTAATACTCATGAAGTGAACTCTACTGCCAGTAGTTCTGCGATCTGCGCAGTGTTTAGCGCGGCACCTTTGCGTAGGTTGTCGCCACAAACAAAGAGATCAAGTGCCATTGGTTCATCAATGCTCTTACGAACACGACCAACCCATGTCGGATCTGTACCAACTACATCGGCTGGAGTTGGGAATTGATGATTCTCTGGGTCATCTACCAACTTAACCCCAGCGGCGTTCGCCAAAATATCTTGTGCTTCTTTGCGTGATGGTTCCTTAGCAAATACAGCATGCACGGTTAATGAGTGGGTAGTTAACACTGGCACACGCACGCATGTTGCCGAAACTTTAAGGTTTGGCAGACCAAGAATCTTGCGGGATTCATTGCGCACCTTTAACTCTTCTGATGAATAACCATCAGCTTTTAATGATCCCGCCCAAGGCACAACATTGAGTGCAAGGGGTGCAGGGAATGGCCCAAGGTCAGTTACTAACTTACGTACGTCACCTGCAACATCACCCACATCTGTTCCTGCTACTTGCTTTATCTGTGCACGTAAAGTGTCTAGACCTGCTTGACCCGCACCTGATGCCGCTTGGTAAGAAGAAACAACGAGTTCTTTAAGTTCATATTTTTCGTGTAGAGCACCCATTGCAACAATCATTGAAAGCGTTGTGCAGTTTGGATTTGAAATAATTCCACGGGGACGATTTTTAACTTCCTGCGGATTAACTTCTGGAACGATTAGCGGAACATCAGCATCCATGCGGAATGCTCCTGAGTTATCGACAACAACTGCGCCACGTGAAGCAGCGATTGGTGCCCACTCGGCCGAAATTTCATCTGGAACATCGAACATCGCAACATCGATGCCATCGAAGGATTCAGGGGTTAATGCGACCACAGTTAGTTCTTCTCCACGACACATCAATTTCTTTCCAGCGCTGCGGGCAGATGCAATCAAACGGATTTCGCCCCAAACATCAGGACGTTCGGACAAAATTCCAAGCATTACTGTGCCGACTGCGCCAGTAGCTCCAACTACTGCAAGTGATGGTTTCTTGCTCATCGCCCAGTTCCTCCATACACAACGGCTTCGGCTTGATCAGCATCTAACCCAAATGCAGCATGTGCTGCTTTAGCGCCGCGTTCTAGATCTGATTCGCGGCAGATAATCGAGATACGGATTTCAGATGTTGAAATCATTTCAATATTGATTCCAGCTTCTGACATTGCACCGAAAAACGTTGCAGTTACACCTGGATGTGAGCGCATACCTGCGCCAATTAATGACAATTTACCGATTTGATCATCGTATTGAATTGAAGCAAAACCAACTTCACCTTGAAGCTTTTGCAAAATAGAAGTTGCATCAACACCTTCGGCTTTAGGTAAAGTAAATGAAATATCTGTAAGACCTGTAGCTGCGGCGGAAACATTTTGTACGATCATGTCGATGTTGATGTCAGCATCAGCGATTGATTGGAAGATGCGTGCAGCAACACCGGTTCGGTCAGGAACTCCGACGATAGTTATCTTTGCTTCGGATTTATCGTGTGCGATTCCCGAGATGATTGCTTGTTCCATGTCTCCTCCTTCAGGATGATCTTTGACCACCCAGGTTCCCTCATTAGTTGAAAAAGATGAACGTACGTGAATTGGTAAGTCGTAACGGCGTGCGTATTCGACGCAACGCAAGTGCAGAACTTTTGCACCACTTGCAGCAAGTTCAAGCATTTCTTCATAAGTGACTGTTTTTAATTTGCGTGCAGTTGGAACAACACGTGGGTCGGCGCTAAAGACGCCGTCAACATCGGTGTAAATTTCACAGACATCAGCTTCAAGGGCTGCAGCCAAAGCAACTGCAGTCGTGTCACTACCACCGCGACCTAACGTTGTTACATCTTTTGTATCCTGCGAAATTCCTTGAAAGCCAGCAACGATTGCAATTGCACCTTCGTTGAGCGCTTCTTGAATTCGTCCTGGTGTCACATCAATAATGCGAGCACGACCATGTGCCGAAGTTGTAATCACTCCAGCTTGGCTGCCAGTAAATGAACGGGCTTCATGGCCTAAATTTGTAATTGCCATTGCAAGAAGCGCCATCGAAATTCGCTCACCGGCAGTTAGCAACATATCTAACTCTCGCCCAGTTGGAATCGGCGTGATCTGTTTTGCTAAATCAATTAATTCATCAGTTGTATCGCCCATCGCAGAAACAACGACGACGACCTGGTTTCCATCGCGTTTAGCCGCAACAATCCGGTTGGCAACGCGCTTCATGCCTTCGGCATCGGCTACCGATGAGCCGCCATATTTCTGAACGATTAACCCCATGGCTTAATCCTCGCGCATGGATGAAATTGGCGCTAACCGATTTTCGGATTTTCTTAAATAATGAGACGAGGTGCGTATCAAATAACGAGATTAAACGTCGCGCCGGCCTTCAAAGGCTCGACCGAGCGTCACTTCATCGGCATATTCAAGGTCTCCGCCAACTGGCAGGCCGCTAGCTAAGCGCGAGACCTTTATTTCTAGCGGCTTAATCATGCGCGATAAATAGGTAGCCGTAGCTTCGCCTTCAAGGTTGGGATCTGTAGCCAAAATGACTTCAACGATTCCGGGATCTGCAAGGCGGGCCATAAGTTCGCGAATGCGTAACTGTTCGGGGCCGATTCCATCAATAGGTGAGATTGCGCCACCAAGCACATGGTACTTGCCACGAAATTCTCGAGTTCGTTCAATTGCAATTACATCTTTACTTTCTTCGACAACACAAATCAAAGTGTTATCACGGCGAGGATCGCGACAGATTCGGCATTCTTCTTCCTCTGAAACATTTCCACATTGTGTACAAAACTTCACGCGCTCTTTAACCGTGCGAATGGAATCAACTAGAGCTGCTGCGACATCTGCATCCGATTGCAAAATATGAAATGCGATTCGTTGAGCCGACTTTGGGCCAATGCCTGGCAAACGACCTAGTGCATCAATTAAATCTTGAATCGCACCTTCATACATACCTGACATAAATTAATTGCTCTCGATAATTTTGGCGCCGAGTTCTTGGGCAAGTAACGCTGCTCCAGTTAACAAGGTTTTATCCGTCGGTGCCTCTGAAGTGCGAGTTTCGCGTGCGGCTGGAGTGTTGGTATCAATTGATGGATCAACTACGCATTCAATTTTGCGATCGATTCCAACTACATCAACAAATGCTTTGCGCAAAATTTCATCGGATTCAGAACGAACAAATGAATCACGCGCGCCAGCATTAACAATTCCAATTGTGATTGCCTTGTCATCTACGGCTAACACTTGCGCAGAAGCACTCAATAGCGACCAAGTAAGTCTGCGGCGCTTCTTTACATCCTCAATAACATCTGGCCATGCACGACGTAGTGCGGCAATATCGAAATTGCCTGGTACGTGTGGCTGCTTCGCAGCAGGTTCGGCTGACAAAGGCGTTTTAACTTCAGCTATAACCTCAGCTTCAACAGCCTTATTGCTCGAGCCTGTAGTTTCTTTTGGCTCTGCGGTGCGAGCCGGTGAAGAAACAGCGGTGGAACTCATGGGAGCAATGTTCTCTGCGCGTTCCAAACGCTCAATACGCGAAAGCATTCCGGATTCTCCGTTATCGCCAATAGGCAACAAGATTCGTCCGCAAATAAGTTCAAGCATCAAACGTGGCGCAGTTGCCCCGCGCATCTGGGTTAAGCCTTCTGCAGCGATATCTGCTGCTCGTGAAAGATTTGCAGTACCTATGCGGTTAGCTTGATTGCGCATACGTTCCATTTGATCATCAGGTAAATCTCGCAGAATTGAGTTAGCTGTTGAATCTTTTAACGCATCGACAATCATTAAGTCGCGAATGCGCTCTAATAAATCACTTGTAAATCGGCGTGGATCGTGACCGGATTCAATAACGCGGTCGATGGTTTTAAACAAAGTTGCACCATCATGGGCTGCAATCGCATCGACTGCATCATCTAGCAATGCGCCATCTGTAAAACCTAATAATTGAATTGCGATTTCATAGCTAACGCCATCTTTGCCAGCACCGGCAAGTAACTGACCAAGAACAGATAACGCATCGCGAACAGACCCACCAGATGCACGCACAACTAAAGGAATAACTCCCTTAGCAATATTTACACCTTCGAGGTTACAAATCTTTTCTAAGTGCGCAGCCAAAATTCCTGGTGGTACCAAACGGAATGGATAATGGTGTGTACGAGAACGGATAGTTGCAATTAACTTATCTGGTTCAGTGGTTGCAAAAATAAAAATTACGTGGGGAGGTGGTTCTTCAACAACTTTAAGAAGCGCATTAGCTGCACCTGGCCCAAGTTGGTGAGCCTCATCAATAATATAAATTTTGTAGCGACTTTGTACTGGTGCAAAGAATGCTTTATCGCGAAGATCACGCGCATCATCTACTAAACCATGTGTTGCAGCATCTAGTTCGATAACATCTAATGAACCTGGACCATTTGCAACTAAATCTTTACATGACTGGCACTCACCACATGGATTTGGAGTTGGGCCATTAACGCAGTTAAGTGAGCGCGCCATAATGCGAGC
>CAINSH010000085.1 GCA_903852955.1 uncultured Actinomycetes bacterium
CCTGCAAACATCACACGCATGTAATCGCGTGCTGATTTAGCAGTGACTGGTGCTTGTTTTAGCGTTTCTGTAATAACCAAAAACTCTGCTGATGGAAAAACATAGAGACAACGCTCTTGTCCTTTTGTGATTACTAATCCTGAAGAAAGTTCTTCGCGAAATTTCGCGGGCAAAATCAATCGGCCTTTGTCATCAAGACGTGGTTCGTGGGTGCCAAGAAACATTTTTTAGCGCCCCCTTCCCCAGGTCCGCTGCGCTTATCTGCAGCGCTTAACTCCCCACTTTACTCCACTTTCCTCCTTTTTCAACCACCTTTCGCCACTATTCGCCCATTTGCCCCCACCCATCCCCACGTGAGGGCATGAAAAAAGGGCCCCCGAAGGAGCCCTTGGTTAGAAAAAATTAGCCTTTATTGATCATTGCGCTTGTCCCAGCGTTGTTCTAGGCGAGCGCTGAGTGAGCTGGCGCGCTTTGTCTTTGGACGTGAGGGCTTTCCCAGCGATGAAAGTGCGCTAATCAAACCTGCAAGTGCAATCAAGAAGCCAAGCACGCCCACCGGTGTCAGCTTTGCGATGAGGCCAGCAAACAAGACAAGGATTCCCAGGGCTACGAGGCCAAGGCCAAGCATGATGCGATTTTTACCTACGCTTTTTACCTCACCTGAAAGCGCTGAAACTAAGCGTGGATCCTCTGTCATAAGGTCAGCTTCCATCTCCTGGAGCATCCGCTTTTCATGATCTGACAAAGGCATAGGAGAACAATAGAACACACAGGCTAAGGCTGGCTACCTAAAAATTACTCTTCCGAATCTTCTCCGGGTTTTATCAGGCGCGCAGGCCTAACTGAGCCTTTTCCGAAGCGGGCTCGGGCCTTATCCATGGCCCCTTCAGCTTGGCGCCAGCCGACATCGCGCTGACCCAGCATTAACTGCTCTGGCGCGCCCTGACTTAAGTTTTCAAGAGATACTCCTACAAGGCGCAGACGTGCGCGATCGATTCGAAGCCCTTGATACAACCCCTTAACAACTTCATAGACATCATGGGTGCTATCGATTGGAAGGGGCAAAGTTTTAGTTCGGTTAATCGTAGAAAAATCGGCAAATCGCACTTTGATACCAACGGTCTTGGAAAACAACTCTCTATCTCGTAATCGCGCAGTAGCTCGTTCTGTCAGACGTAAGAACTCAGTCAAAATCTCTTCAGGATTATCTAGATCTTGGGCGAAAGTTTCAGCTGCGCTAATGCTGCGATCTGGTTCTTCAGGAGTGACATCGCGGTAATCACGGCCCCAAGCAAGTTCATATAAAGAGGCACCGCTTGCTTCACCTAATGCACGAATTAACGTGGTGCGTGGCAATTTGGCAATATCTTCAATCGTTCGAAGTCCTAATCGCTCTAAGGTTTCTGCCGTTTTTGGTCCTACTCCCCACATCGCTTGAATAGGTAAGGGATGTAAAAAAGTAAGAATGCGATCGGCAGTTATTTCAAGCATTCCATTTGGTTTGCAATGTGCCGAAGCCAACTTTGCAATGAACTTAGATGGTGCGATTCCGACTGAGCAGGTGATGCCTTCTTGCTCTTCAACTTTTTTTCTAATTGCAACTGCAATTTCGCGACCAGTGCCCAATAGTTTTTGTGAACCAGTCACATCCAGAAATGCTTCATCGAGTGAAATTGGTTCTACCCATGGCGTAAAGCTATGAAATATCTCCATGACATGTTCGGAAACTTCTTGATAGCGCGCCATGTCTACAGGTAGGAAAATTGCATGCGGTGCCAAACGCCGTGCTCGTCCCACAGGCATTGCCGAATGAATTCCAAATTTACGTGCCTCATAATTTGCAGCAGATACGACTCCACGTGCGCCCATGCCAATTACTACTGGCTTGCCTTTAAGTTCTGGGTTGTCGCGCTCTGCAACCGATGCAAAAAATGCATCCATGTCAACGTGAAGAATTGTTGACTGCAACTGTTCTTCACTCATATTGCCAGCGTACTTTCTTTTGCGCGCCAAGATTCATAGGCCGCGCGCAGATCCCATGCGCCAGTTGCGCGCAGCGAAATGCCCCGTGCGCCCGTGCGCCGAGTGATGCCACGAACCAGTAGCAGGGATGAGGAATACAGGGTGCTGGCATAGTCAGCTTGCGTATCGGTAAAGAAAGTCGAATCGCTACAGCCATATCCATCGTCAAGGGTTATAAAAATGACACGCTTGCCACTACGTACTGGCGGGGTTTGCATTGCAACTTTAATGCCGGCAACTAAAACCGAAGAGCGCGAACGCTGTGCCAACAAATCTGATGAACGGACTGCGCCGATTGCATTGAGGAAATCGCTATAGAACTCGATCATATGCGCCGACATATCTATGCCCAACCGTTCGATTTCATGTTTAACACTTTCAGCCGCCGTCATATCCGGTAATCCACTGCTTATTAATACCGGAGGCGCAAAAGCTAAATTCATCTGCGCACCGGTAACTCCAGCGTTAGGTGATTTTTGTAGATCTGAAAAATGTAATAACAAATCTCTGCGGTTAACATCGGTATGCAAACGATCAAAAGCTCCAGTCAAAATCGCACTTTCAGTAACTGGTGCGCTACAACCAGCGCGACGAACAAAATCAGTTAAATCAATATATGGGCGGCCCGCAATAATTGAAGCTACTTCGGCATCACTAATCTTTGCAATTGTAGATAGCGCAATACGGATTGATTGCCCATTATCTTCAACACGATAGACCGCATCGGATTGATTAACATCAAGCGGGGCAACGTTAAGTCCCATCTGACGAACTTCATCGACGATTAAACGTTTGGGATACATGCCTGGGTCATGTGTTAGTACACCGGCTAAAAACGCTGCCGGGTGGTGAGTTTTTAACCAGGCCGATTGATATGTCGGTAAAGCAAAAGCTGCAGCGTGGGCCTTACAAAAACCAAAGGATGCAAAGGCGCGCAAAACTTCCCATATCTCATGGATGATTTTTAAATCATAACCACGCTCGGTTGCTGCAGGGAAAAACCAATCGCAGGTTTCTTGTTGCCCTTGCTTATCCCCCAACGCACGGCGTTTTTCATCAGCACTTGCTAATGAAACTCCAGTCATCTTTGCAATGATTTCGATAACTTGTTCGTGGAAGACAACAACACCTTCGGTATCGCGCAGAATTTCATAGAGATCCGGGTGGATTATCTGCGCTTTAGCCCAACCATGACGGGCTTTTAGAAAAGGCGTAATCATGTCGGATTTAACTGGCCCGGGGCGAAAGAGCGAGATGTCGATAATCAAATCCGTAAATGTTTTTGGCTCAAGTTTTCCAACTAGTTCGCGTTGGCCCGGAGATTCAATTTGAAAAAGCCCCAAAGTGTTTGTGGATTGAATCAACGCATATGTATCGGGATCATCTAGTGGCACCGAATCGATATCAACGCTTTTTTCTTCGGTGCGGGTTATTTCATCAAGTGCGAAAGAAATTGCTGACTGCATGCGCACACCCAAGACATCGAGCTTTAATAAACCAACGGCTTCGACATCATCTTTATCAAAGACCACCATGGGATAGCCACTGGCATTAGATAACAGGGGTGTTCGATCTAGTAATCCGCCATCGGATAAAACAATGGCACACGGATGCATAGAAAGATGTCGTGGCAGACCATCAAGGCGCTCGGCCAAAGCAATTGTCATTGCAGTTAGTGGCGCTGAAATGTTGAGTGAACGAAGTTCAGGTAAGTTTTCTAGTGTCTTTGAAATATTGCGCGCACGCACATGCGGCATGGATTTAGCCAACATATCAATCTCCATGCCAGGTAAGCCCAGTGCTGCGCCGGCATCACGAATTGCATGCCGCGCACGATATGTATCGACCATTGCAACCGTTGCACATCGAGACTGATTATCTGGTGTATTCCAATCGGTATTGCCATAGCGTTTAAAAACCATGTCATAAATTTCAAGACGTCTATGTGATTCCACATCTATATCTATATCTGGCAAGGCACGGCGAAGTGGTGAACAAAAACGCTCCATTAATAATCCGTGTTGAAGTGGATCAACGCCAGATATTCCAAGCAGATGGCATATCAATGAACCTGCGCCGCTACCCCGCGCAGCAACTCGAATATCTGCTGCCCGTGCCATATCGCAGATATCTGCAACCGTTAAAAAATAAGATTCAAAGCCAAGGGTTGCAACCGTTGATAGTTCATCATCTAAACGCGCACGGGCCTGTTTGATTGTTGCGCTATCGCTGTAGCGCCAATTAATTCCAGCTTCGCTGCGATTGCGTAGTAACACACGCATCTGTTGTGCCGATTCTGCACCCACAACATGGGCTTCGGGCAAGTGCGCACCACCCAAACCAATATCGCGCTGTGGTGATAACAAAGAGCGCTCGGCCCATGCACGCGTTGTTGCTAATAACTGCCGAGGAGTTCGCTCACCAGCTGCTCGTGCGATTTCAGCAGCTAGTGAAATCATTTCATCGCTAGATTTTAAGAAACCTTCAGCGTTACGGCGTTCGATATGACGTGGATGCAACGGCACTAACTGGCGAGCGCAATCTAAAACATCAGCTACTGGGCCATCACTGCGATCTCGCATTCGCACTGCATTAGTAATAACGGCATCAATGTCGTGATCACGTGCAAAAATTAAAGACTTTGCAGCATGCGGGGTTGATCGAGGCCCCTTGCCAGCTACTAGATGTGAAACACATTCGATGGCGTTATCTCTAAAGAGTTCGCGGGTCTGATTGAAAGCATTAAACGCCGCATCAATTCGATTATCGCTAATGAGCGAACTCACTAATGATTGTGGGCCATGGAGTGCATAGACATTAGTGCTGTAATGGCTAAAGCGTTGCAAAAATTCAAGTGTTAGTACGGGGCTGCGACTATCACTTGTCATTGCAAGGCTGGTCAGTAAGCGACAGAGCGAGCGCCATCCCCCATCGCTGTGTGCCAGAAGGGTTAAACGATTATCGCTTCCACCGAACTCAACTGCCAAGTTGACTCCAATAATTGGGGCTATACCAAAATCAACACAGCTCTGAGCAAAACGAATAGCACCAGCTAAACCATCTCGGTCCGTAAGTGCCAATGCAGGCATTTCAAACTCTGCAGCTCGCTGGACTAAATCAGCAGGTTGCGTTGTTCCATATTTAAGTGAGTACGCACTGGCAAGATTTAAATGAATAAAGCTCATACGTTACGGATAATCCATTGCCCACTAAGTTCATCGCGTTCTAGTTCAAATGTTGTAAGCGTTCCGATAGGTGCAGCTTCTACGCGCCATAGTGCACGTGCTTGATCATCAGGGCGATACTTGCCATCACTAATGCGATTCCACCACCCACCTGCTTCGCACCATCTAGATAAGACTGCATGGATACGAAAGCGCCGGCCCTTAAAAGTAAATTCAATGGGCGTTGTTGCCCCATCAATCGTGACATCGTGGGCGGGATTAACCTGAGGCGCTGACATGTGCTGGTCTACCTTTCGTGGGCTGTGGGTATTCGAACAGATGTTCGAAAAATAGCCCCCTGGGCTGACAAATAGCAAGTGGCTGAGCGTGTCGAACCGAGTAGTAGTTGAAAGTTCAATTAATCTCACGCACGTTCGTATTCAACCAACTAAGGAGCTCCATGAACGCAGTACTCGTAATCGCTCGCATCTTATTTGCTGGCATCTTCATCACATCAGGCATCAGCCACCTTACAAAGCTTGATGCAATGACTGGCTATGCCCAGTACAAGAAGGTACCTGCAGCAAAGCTCAGCGTTATCGTTTCAGGTTTAATGATTCTCGTAGGCGGTCTTTACATCGCATTTGGCGTATACGCAGATCTTGGCGCACTACTTATCGCAATCTTCTTAATTCCCACAGCATTCATGATGCATGCATTCTGGAAAGAGAGCGATGCAACAGCTAAGCAAAATGAATCAATTGGATTCTTTAAAGATCTTTCACTTGCCGGCGCAGCATTGATCATTTTTGTACTAGTTGGATCTGGCGCCAATTTTGGCCCAAGTATTACAAGCACATTCTTTAGCCTCTAAGAAGTAAATAAGTAAGGCCCTTCGGAGAAATCTGTAGGGCCTTATTTTTTTATAATGTGTGACTGATAACCAGCGAGTAAAAGCATAAGCACTGGGTACGCCATTGCGACCGGCAACGTCAACCACTGAGCAAGTGCGCCAGTAATTGAAGGCCCAATGAAATAGCCCGCGATGCCAATAACTCCTACACGCGCGATTGCAACTGAGGATGCAATTCCTGGTACTTCAGATGCTGCCAAAATATAAGCTGGAAACATCGGGCCAATACCAAGACCTGCACATGCAAAACCAATGCTCACAACTATTAACGCAATCGCTGGGTGCGAATTAGATAGTGGAACACCAATTGCAATTCCTGCACCTAATCCGATTCCGCCCAAATAACCCCCATATAACACTGTCTTTCGAGGACCAAAGTAGTCAAGGGCTTTATCGCCCATAAAACGTGCGGTAATCATTGCCAAAGAAAACACTGCAAAAGCAGTTGCATTTACACCTTTGCCGTATCCCATATCATCACGAAGTAAAATTGCGCCCCAATCACTTGCTGCACCTTCTGCAATGAGGCCACCAAGTAAACCAATTCCCATTCCCCACAAAGGCAAAACGCTTTTGCTGATAAATGGAATCTTGGCTTCGGTTTCTTCTTCTCCGCCACTGTGTTCATCTAGATCTGGTGGAAGCAAAGTTCTAATTGCTGGAATAAACAAGAAGAAACAGACGATGCCAACTCCAACTAAGTTATCTCGCGGTGAAACAAACTTAGCAATTGACCCGCCCAAAACTGTTGTAGCAAAGGCACCAGATGACCACAGCGCATGAAAAGACGACATCACGCGTTTGCCCATGAGTTTTTCGATAATCACTGCTTGAGTATTTGAAGCAATATCCATACTTGAATATCCAAGGCCCATAATGAATAAACCGAAAATTAAAGTGATTGGCGAAGTTGATAACCCCATCAACATCAAACCAATAGGCATAATTACAATTGCGATTCTGATTACTGGCTTTGTTCCATATGTATGAATAAGACGGCCAGCAAGTTGTGCGCCAATAATCGCACCTGCTGTACTTGAGATTAAGATCAAACCTAATTGACCATTATTGAGTCCATTGGCATCGCGGATTTCAGGGATGCGAGCAACCCAAGCCATGGATACAACGCCCATGAAAAAGAAGGTCGCCCACAAGCCATTTCGAGCGCGCTTTGCTTTAACCACCAAATCAGTACTCATAAGGTGATAACGGTAACTGACAATCACCACTAATTCTGCTTTTATTCAAACATGTTCTTCTCCTTCTGGCCGCAAAGAAGAGAGTTCTCAAATAATCGCAAAGATTTACTAACTGATTTAATTGCCGGCTTAACTGTTGCCATCGTTGCCCTGCCACTTGCGATTGGTTTTGGCATTACTTCTGGAATGTCGGCAGCTGCTGGACTTACCACTGCAATCATTGCTGGATTCTTGGCTGCTATTTTTGGCGGATCTAAGTACCAAGTAAGTGGACCAACGGGTGCAATGACCGTAATTTTGATTCCAGTAATCCATAACTACGGAGTCAGTGCAATTCCTGCACTTGGATTAATGGCCGGCTTGATGGTTATTGCTATGGCAATATTTAAATTTGGCGCAGTAATTAATCGAGTTCCCTGGACCGTTGTTGAAGGCTTCACTGTCGGTATCGCCCTGATTATCTCACTTCAACAATTACCCTTGGCTTTAGGCATTGCTAAAGGTGATGGCGAAAAAAGCTATGTCGTTGCCTGGAATACTTTTAAAAACGCACTCGATGCAGGACTTAACTACTCATCTCTACTTGTCGTGCTTATTACCTTGATAATTAAGTTTTCCTGGCCAAAAATTGTTACTAAGTTACATCTTAAAGCTCACATCCCTGCCAGTTTTATTGCACTTGTTTTAGTTACTCTTTTTGTGAAAGCGTTATCTATCGATGTTGCAACTATCGGTAGCATCCCTCGTTCTCTCGGGACATATAAACACCCAATCTTTGACAATCTCACTTCACTTCTTGTCCCAGCACTTTGGATAGCTTTACTTGCTGCCGTTGAATCTTTGCTTTCAGCCAGAGTTGCCGATGGTCTTGCCCATAACAAAGAAAAATTTGAACCCAACCGCGAACTTTTTGGGCAAGGATTGGCAACGCTGGCGTCATCTCTTTTCGGTGGCATGCCGGCAACAGGTGCAATCGCTAGAACAAGTGTCAACGTTCGATCTCACGCAGTGTCTCGGCTTGCTTCAGTTTTTCATGCAATCGTGCTTCTGTTTATCGCATTGATTGCTGCACCTTTAGTAAGTCAAATCCCAACGGCCGTGATTGCCGGTTTATTACTTGGCACTAGTTATCGTATTTTGAACCCAGTTTCAATTATGGAATCTCTACGCACAACCAAGGCCGAAGCTGCGACTTTAGTAGTTACTGCAATAAGCACAGTCGCAATCGACTTAATTTGGGGCATGGCCATTGGCATAGTCCTGCATATGATCTTGGCCCGCTATTCCAAAAAGCCTCAAGCAATATAGAATCCAACCCATACCAACTCAACAAGGAGTCTCCGTGGACAACATCTCAGCATTTAACAATCATCTTCCAGTCAAAGTTCGCTTTGGAGAAGGTGTGGCAGAAACTCTGCCGGCTGTTGTTGCAGAACTTGGTGCAAGCAAAGTTTTCTTAATGGTTGATAAGGATATTGAAAAGTTCAACCCAGCAGCGGCAAAGCTGATTGACCAAATGAACGCTGCTGCAGGAATTTCTGTCACTTTATTTGAAAAACCTGCTGGTGAGCCAACAATTCAAATGGTCGATGATGCAATCGCTGCCCTAAAAGCTGCTGGCTCCGATGTCGTTGTGGCGCTTGGTGGCGGTTCAGTTATTGATACCGCAAAGGCTGCGCGTTTGTGTGCACAGCTCAATACAACTTTCCGCGAATTCCAGTCAAAGGCTCCGGTGTATCCAGCTCCAACACTTCCACTTGTTGCACTTCCAACTTCTGCCGGAACTGGCTCTGAAGTATCTGGTGGTTCTGTAATTTCAGATCCAGAGGCTGGACGCAAAGCAGGAATTGCTAATGGAAATCTTCGTGCTCAAGTTGCACTGGTTGACCCAGTGCTTACTTATTCAATGCCACCTTCAATGACTGCTAACACAGGTATCGATGCGCTGGCTCAAGCAATCGCTGGAATTATTGCTAAGTGCTCAACTCCAATCGGTGATGCAATTGGTTACGAAGCAGTTCGCATGATGACGCCAGCACTTGTTGCAGCCTTTAAAGATGGCAACGATAAAGTTGCTCGTGCGGGCATGGCTTCAGGCAGCATGATGGCTGGCTTAACTATGAACATCTCTGACTGCACCGCAGAACACTCTCTGGGTCAAGCAATTGGCGGCTTAAAGCATGTTCCACATGGTTTAACAATTGGTTTAGTTCTAGTTGAAACCCTAACTCGCGAAGCAAAAATTGTTCCTGAAAAAATGGAGCGCGTTGCAGATGCAATGGGCGTGCCTGAAGATGGCACTAAAGATGGATCACGTTGTGTCAATGCAGTTCGTAAAATCTTGGCAGAACTTCAATTCCCTGTGCTTTCATCCCTTGGTTTTGTCGAAGGCGATATTGATGAACTAGCTGAAATCGCATTAAAAGACTTCTTTATTACCCAAGCTCCAAAACCATGGAGCAAGCAAGAAGTTGTTGATGCATTTATGTCTGCGCTTAAACTAGAAAGCCGTGTTGCTTAACTAGTGGAAGAAGTTCTTACCAATCCTTCAGTTATTCGAGTAACTGCGCTTTTAAAGGAGTTGGGCTGCTTGGGCGAAGTCACCATCTTGTCTGACTCTGCCCGGACAGCGCTAGATGCTGCAAATGCTTTGGGAATCGAAGTTGGCCAAGTTGCATCTTCTATAGTTTTTAAACTTCCTAGTGGCAACCCACTCTTAGTAATCACTAGTGGACGCCACCGCGTTGATACCGAATTGGTGGCTAAGAATTTAGGTGTTGAAAAACTTCACCGCGCCGATGCTGATTTCGTAAAAACCGCTTCAGGTTTCTCAATTGGCGGCGTCTCCCCTGTTGGCTGGGTTAATCAACCAGAGATCACATTAATTGATCAAGCACTTAACGAATATGAGGTTGCCTGGGCTGCTGCCGGTCACCCGCATTCGGTCTACCCAACTTCTTTTGCTGAACTACAACGCGTAACTGGTGCAACACCAATGGTTGTTGGTGATTGACCATTAATACTTTAGGAATGATCGCAATCGTTGTTGATGATTACGATTTGGCAATTTCTCACTACGTCAATGACCTTGACTTCACTTTGATTGAAGACACAACTCTGACTTCCGAAAAGCGATGGGTTGTAGTTGCGCCAAGTCTGCAAGGGGCCCGAGTCTTGCTAGCTAAAGCGGTCAATGAGGCACAAATTGCTGCGATTGGAAACTCAACTGGTGGTCGAGTTGGTTTTTTCATGTACACGACAAGTTTTACCCAGACTTATGAGAGCTATAAAGCTAAAGGGATAGATTTTATTGAGTTACCTCGTCAAGAGACATACGGACGAGTTGTAGTTTTCAAAGATAAATTCGGCAACAAATGGGATTTAATTGAACGCAATGATTAAGAATTGGTACGGGGGCTAAACAAGTGAAAGCAAAGATTTTTGAGTGGCTTGGTGTTGCAACGGCGATTGTTTACTCACTACTTGTTGCAGCAAACATCGGTGCCGAGTTCATTGGCTTTACTCTGCTTCTGACTTCTTCAGCCTTAATTGGAATTTGGGCATTTCTGGGAAAACACAAGGGGATTCTTTTCCTGCAATTTTTCTATGCTGCAGCCGGAATTATCGGAATGATTCGCTGGTTCTAAATGATTGTTGCCTATTTTTGGACGATTACTCCTAGCCGAATACCTTTTGCGCTAGTTGCAATGGCAATGGATCGATTCGTTCTAAAGATTTCACCAAACGTTGGTTTTTTTAAGTCGCTAGGAACTGGCAAAGGCGAAACTTTCACACCAAAAGATGCAAACTCATTGCGGTGGGGTTTAATCGCCCAAGTTCACGACATTGACTCCTTTGACCAATCTTTTGTAGTAAAACAATGGCGTAAAAACAGTGCCAGTGAATTCCGAGCAGTCATCGAACCGATTTCATCTCATGGAAAATGGGCTGGGCAAGAACCATTTGTGCCAACAGTTAAAGAGTGGGACGGGCAAGTAATTGCAATAACTCGTGCTCGAATAGCTTGGCTACAAAATCTACGATTCTGGAAAGCGGTTCCCCCAGTAACTGCCTCGCTGAAATCGACTCCGGGTTTAGTTGCTGCAATTGGAATTGGTGAAGCCCCAATTGGTTTGCAAGGCACTTTTTCAATCTGGCAATCCCCTGGCGCACTCCGCGATTTTGCTTATAGAGGCGCGGCCCATATGGCAGCAATTGATGCCACGGCTAAGTACAAGTGGTATTCAGAAGAGCTCTTTGCACGCTTTGCAGTACGCGATATTCGCGGTTCGATTAATAGTTAATTCACTCCATAGGGCAGACTTACCACCATGTCGATCCGCCATTACACGCCAAGAAGGCGTCGCCATGGCCAACTATCGCCCCGCGCTAATGCGCTGTTAATTACCGTTGTTACTATCGCAATTTTGCTTCAAGTGATTTATCCCTTGGTTGATGGTGAATTCCTCCGACTTTTAACTATCAATGTTGTTTATTGGGGCGCCGGAGCCATGTTGCTGCACGCACTTCTTTCATATGGATTTCGCTATGCATTTACGTATTTTTCTTTCACTTTTGCCTTTGCTCTAATTATCGAGCACGTTGGCGTATTAACTGCTTGGCCATTTGGAGATTATGCATATTCAAATGATTTAGGTTATAAAGTTTATGAAGTTCCTTTAGTAGTCCCATTTGCGTGGATCATGATGGCGCACCCGGTTTTGATTGCAGCTCGCCGAATTGCCGGACATTGGATTTTCTTATACGGCGGAGTTGCTCTTGCAGCTTGGGATTTGTTCTTAGATCCAATGATGGTGGCATCCGGGCGTTGGTCTTGGAAAGTCACTGGTGCACATGTTCCTTTTCAGCCAGAAATTCCACTCTCAAATACTTTCGGTTGGCTTCTAAGTGGCATGTTTTTAATCGGTATATTGCATGTCAGTACGCCCCGAGAAAAACGCAGAGCCGGTGCATCTTTTGCAACTACGGATGCATTCTTACTATGGACTTTATTCTCTGGTGTTGTCGGCAACTTATTCTTCTTTCATCGCCCAGGAATCGCCTTTTTTGCCGGAATAATCTTTACGGCGGTCTTAACGCCATATTTCTTTAATCGCTGGTTAGGTCGTCCGTAGTTTTCATGGATTATTTAATCGCAATACCGTCAGGATTAATTCTGTTAATAACTGTGTTCAACTTTCTCACTATTAGATCCCCTTGGGAAAACTCTCAGATTAATGAACGCATATCTGTCCTTGTGCCGCTTAGAAATGAAGCTTTAAATGTTGCCGAATTAGTCTCAAGCCTTCAGGCTCAAAAAGACCTTGCTCACATTGAGTTTTTTCTATTAGATGATAATTCAGAAGATGAAACCTTGGAA